>NZ_JARESS010000045.1:0-68885 GCF_046027915.1 Paraburkholderia sp. RL17-347-BIC-D | reverse complement strand
AACTGCGGGTCCGCGCGCGGCTAAATGCCGGGCGAGCCGCCCCGCGCTTCGGCAATACCGCTACGCTCGCGCCGCTGCGATACGGACGGCAGCGCCGCGTCTATCGCGAATTTTTCAAACCGTTGTCCGAGGGTGAGCGCCGGCTGCGTGAGCTCGATCCGGAGGCCTGATGCAAAGCAGACCCGCCGTCACCAGCGATATCCTCGGCGCGATCGGCGCCGTGGAAGACTGGATTCCGAAGTACGGGCATCCGGTCACGAAACACGTACAGCACCTTGAGGGCAACCGGTTCATGGTGACGCTGGCCATGCGCGGCGTGCCGTTCGAGGTGCACGAGAACGTCGCGATGGAGCGCATGTTCGATCGTGATACGGAAGCGTACAGCAAGCTTGGTCGCGACCTGGGTGGCCGCCTTGGCTATCACGCAACGTTCGTGCGACAGCGCGTAAGTTTTGATCGTGTGTACCGGTTCAAACAACGCTTCCTCCAGTGGTTCGTACGCGAGTACATCGGGCGACGTTTCGGAGACGAAGAGTTCTTCGAGAACCGCTACTACCTGTCCCTGATCCTGAAATACGAGGAGTTCGACGACGGGCTGAAAGAAATCGGGTCTCTCGCACAACAGGCGCTGCTGCAGTTCGCCGAGTATGAAGCCGAGTTGCTTGAAGTGTACGAGCGCAAGCACATGAACGGCACGAAGATGCTGTTCTCGCCTTTGTATGGGCTCGTCAGCTATCTCATCAATGGGAAGACCGGCGATCTGTCGGTCGCAGCGGAACCCGGCACCGATGTCATCCCGTCGAGCCATTTGCATTTTGGTTACAACACGCTTGAGATCGGGGCGAGCGACGTGCCGGCGTACCGACGCGTTGCAACCTGCCTCGACCTTCGCAGTTGCCCGGAGAAGCCGGGCTGGGGCCAGCTCGACCCGTTGATCACGTTGAACATGGAATTCACGATTACGCATACTTTCAACTGCATGACGGGCTTCGAGTCAAACCGGACCATCGATTCGGTAATCAACAAGCTGGAATCGGCCGGTGACAAGGCGAAGCATCAGGTCAAGGAACTGCGCGACGCACAGGGTTACGTGAACACGGGTGAACTGTCGTTCGGCGAGTATCACGGCGCGGCGGTTATCTACGGCGAAACAGCGAAAGAGGCGTTGGAGAACGCCGACAGGTTTGCGTCCCGTTCGCGCAACGAGTGTGGAGTTGAATGGTCGCCCGCGACGGGGTCTGCTCCGTTCACGTACTTCTCACAAGTCCCGGGCGCGCGAGTCAAACCGCGACCGAAAGTGCAGTCCTCGCGCAATTTTGCGGCGATGTACACCTGCCATGACTACTCGTCAGGCAAGGCGGAAGGTAACCCGATCGGTGACGGGTCAGCCGTCATCCCGTTTCGCTCGGATTCGGGCGTGTACAACTACAGCTCGCACGCGAGCCGGCTGGGGGACATCAACGTTTCGGAGAAGGTCGCCGGGCATTTTGAAACGAAAGGCACGACGGGCAGCGGCAAGTCTACGGTCATCGTGGCGGCGACCGGCATGCTGTCCCGCTTCGATCCGATGCTGTACGTGCTGGACAAGGGGCGGGGCTGGGAAGTGTTCATCCGGTCGATGGGTGGCGCCTATGTCTATCTGGAGAAAGGCAAGCCGACCGGGTGGGCGCCGTTCGAACTCGCCGACACGGCAGACAATCGTGAATTCCTGTACGGACTCGTTGAACTGTGCGGCCGAAAGAACGGTGTCGACCATCAGGGTAAGCCAATCAAGATTGACCTGACGGCCGGCGAGAAAATTCACTGCCGCAACGCCGTCGATGCGGTAATGGGGGTCGATGACGTTCGGCTGCGCCGCTTCAGCCTGCTACTGGACAGCATTCCGGACGAGGGCGACGACGGCCTGCGCGCACGTCTGTCGATCTGGTGCAAGTCGGAGGGCGGGCGGTTCTGGTGGGTGTTCGATAACCCGCCCGATCTCTCATTGAACATGAGCGAGCAACGCTGGATCGGGTTCGATGTTGAGGCGTTTCTTGTCGAGAACTATGAACCGTCGGAGCCTGCATTTGCCTACCTGTTCCATCTCAAGAAACTGATGCGTCGGGAAGGCACCCTGATGCTGACGGTGATCGAAGAGTACTGGCTGCCGCTGCGCTTTCGCACGATCCGCGAGCAAATCGAGGAAACGCTGGCGAGCGGGCGTAAAGAAGGGGAATTCATGGGACTGATCACGCAACAGCCGGAACAGGCACAGCGTGCGGCAGACCTGTTTCCCGCGCTGCGCAGTCTGGTCGCCACGAAGATCTGGCTGGCCGATCCGGCGGCCGAGGAAGAAGCGTATCTGCGCGATGGCATGACCCGCAAGGAATTCAGGGAGTTCAAAAAGCTCACGCCCCAGTCGCGCCGCTTCCTCATCAAGCAGGGTAACCAGTCGGCGTTCGCCAGTTTTGACCTGTCCGGGCTTGAGGACGCGATTGCGGTGTTCTCTGGCGATCGCGAGAACGTGCTGATCTGCGACGCGGTCCGTGCTGAGGTTGGCGACGATCCGGATGTGTGGTTGCCGGTGTATCTGGAGCGCGTGTTCGAACGCAAGCTGCGCACGCGGCTCGCGGCGAAGCACGGCGCCGATGAGCGGCTGTGGTCCGCCGAACTGCAGCGCGGCCTCGAGCGCAAGCGCGCCGAGCTCGCGCAGATCTATCCGCCGGCGCATCAGCCGGTGGATGACGAAGTTTTTGCCTGATGTGCTGCAACCCAAGGAGCGAACGATGAACAGCACCGATGTCTATCCGGCCGTGCGCCGGTCAGTTGACTCAGCGATCCGGAACCTTCGCGAGGCGCTGCAGGCACGATCAACGCGCGCCGGCATGAGCGCCTTTGCCTATCTGTCGGGCATTACGCTTTGGCCGCGTCGCACGCTGGTCGCGGTGTTGTGTGCGTGCGCGCTTTCACAGGCCTACGCGCAGGGCGTGCCGACCATCTCACCGGCGGAACTCGCGCAACAGATGATGCAGGTCGAGCAGCTGGGGCAGCAGATCCAGAATCAGGAAGACCAGTACCGTGCGCTGACTGGCAACAGCAGCTTCGGCAACATCATGAACGATGCATCGCTGCGCAATTACCTTCCGGAACAGTGGCAAAACATTTACGACCAGGCGAAGAACGGCGGTCTCTCGGGTATCAGTTCGTCGATGCGTTCGATCGAGCAGCAGGAAAGCATGACCGGCGCCGGCACGCCCGGTCAGCAGCGCTATTACGACACGCTCGCGGCCAACAAGGCGATGAACGAGCAGGCGTACAGCGCGACGATGGCGCGCCTGAACAACATCCAGGCGCTGATGCAGCAGTCCAACCTGACGCAGGATCCGGCGCAAAAGGCTGATTTGCAGAACCGGATGGCCGCGGAAGAGGCGATGGTCACAAATGACCAGACGCGCCTGCAGCTCACCGCGCAGTTGCAGAAGACAGAGCTGCAGCTTGCCGAACAGCAGCGCGACCGTGAATTCGACAACGCATTCCTGGGGAAAAACAATGGTCAATAAGACACTTCTAGGCTCAATCATCGCTTTGCTGGTCGCGATCGCCGGCTACGTCGGATACCTCGCGTGGGATCGTCACCAGCACAACCTGCAGGAAGAGCAACAGCAGCAGCAGGATCTGAAGTTCGATGCGGCGTTTCTCGGCACGACGCCCGAGAAGCTTGCCGCTGAGCGTAAGGCGAAGGGTATCAACGCTGCAAGCGACGATGCCGAAGCCCGTGCGGCCGGGCTGAAGTAATCCGGCTCGTCCATCAATCACTGACCGAAGCAGGAGATATCCGTGGCAGACGTCCAGCTTTTCACCTCAATGACCAATTCGTTCGACAAGAACGTTTTGAACACGATCTCGACCGGTTCGAGCAACATCATTGCGCTGATCTCGCCATTGATGGCCACCTGCTTCAGCATCTATGTCCTTTTGATTCTCTGGACGTACTGGCAGGGGCGCAACGACGAGCCGATCAACGATTTCCTGATGCGCATGGCAACGTGGGCGCTCATCCTGACCTGCGGGATGAACATCCAGTTCTACAGTGAGTACGTCGTTCCATTCTTCAATGGTTTTGGCGAACAGATGGCCGGCGCGTTGACCAGCGGTAGCAACCCGGTGTCCGGTCTCGACAATCTGCTTAATGCATACATCAACGCAGCGCAGGCGATCTATGCACAGGCGTCCGGCCTGAAGGTTATTGCGGCCATCTGGACGATCGCGCTGATGATCATTTTCGGTGGCCCGTTCATGGCGATAGCCATTGCATACATCATTCTGGCGAAGTTCGCGCTTGGGCTTCTGCTCGCACTCGGTCCGTTGTTCATCTCTGCGGCGCTCTTCCCACCATCGCGACAGTTCTTCTGGAACTGGGTCGGTCAGTGCATGAACTACACGCTGCTGGTCGCGCTCTTCGCGGCTGCATGTGCACTCGAAGTCAATTTCGCGATGGGCGTGGTACCGCTGAACGGATCCCCCTCTCTCGCGCAGGTCATTGACCTGGACATCATGGGGCTGGCCTTCTGGGTTATCTCGCTTAACCTGCCGGGTTTGGCTTCGTCTCTCGCGGGCGGTGTCGGTATCTCGACGATGGTGGGCAAGCTGGGTAGCGTCGCGAGATTTGCCGGTTCGCTTGGAAAAATGGGCGGTGGCGGATCGCCGAAGACCGGCGGTAGCTTGAGTGAGGCATAAAAGTGATCAGGTTATTCAAGACGATCGCACGTTGGTGGCTGATCGCGGCGGTGGTGGCAACGATCGGTGCGATGGTATCGATCAAGCTGTTTTACTAGATACCACTGAGTACGCGCTATTCGCTCAACCTAAAGGAGAATCGGAGACCATGAAATCTGCTGTCGCTGTTTTACTGATGGCCTGCGCGCTGCAGGCGTGCAGTTCGGCGCCCAAGCCACCCGAGCCGACTGGTCAGTGGGTACCCGTCAATCAACCGTTGGCGCAGCAGTCGGTTCCTACGGAACCGAAGTGAGGAACAGGATGGCATCGACTATCAGGCAATGGTTTGCGTCGGCAACGCCCGCGCGCAAACGTAAGGGAAGCCCGGCCGGGTCGACCGCGGGAGTAGACGCGCCGGAGAGCGGTGTTGAGTCGGGTGAGCGTGACGCGGTCAGCTGGTACCTGAAACAGGCACAGGCCTTCGAGAAGTCGAAGGTCGAAGCGGCGGAAGAGAAGGCCCGTATCGCGGACCGGCGCTCGGTGCTCTCGGGCGTCGTCGCTCTCGCCGCTGTTTCTGGCATGGGAGCTTTAGGACTCCTAAAGCGGCCGAACCCGCCCGCCGTGCTACGAGTGGACTCGTCGACCGGTAAGGTCGACGTGCTGCCGACAACAGCGAACGGACACGTTACGTTTTCGGAAAAGACCGATCGTGCTGATCTGCACCGTTACGTCGAACTGCGCGAGAGCTACGACTGGGAGACGATTTCGGACACGCACGCCGCGGTGATGTTCATGAGCGACGACCACGAGAAGGAGGCCTATGACGGGCTGGTGCGCGGCCCGGTGGGCCCGCTCAAGCTGCTGAAGGATCAGGCGCGGGTCATCGCACACGTCGGTTCGATCACGTTCGCACCCGCCGCGCAGGTGTTCTTCTCGCGTCAGCTGGTCCCGCTGAATCCGGCAGCGAAACGGCCGGATCCGACGTACTGGATTGCGACGGTCGCATTCGAGCGCGTGAACGTTCCGGAAAAGCAGGATCAGCAGGATATCAACGCGGACGGTTTTCGCTGCACGAGCTACGAGGTCACACGCGACTGGACCCGGGCGCCCGCCGATGCCGGGGCTACGTCGGGGTCGGCGTCGGGCTCTGCGGCAGCCGGAGGTGGAGCATGAAAGGACGAACGATCCGGATGTCAGCAGGCGCAGCGGCGGCCGCACTGGGCTTCGCGTTGGCGCCGATCCACGCGCGAGCGCGCGAAACGCCGCGTAGCTGCGGTTCAGACCCGCACATCCAGTGCGCGACCTACGATCCGGACCAGGCCTATCGTGTGGCGACCATGCCGGGGCGTGCGGTGATGATCCAGTTCGAGCCAGGCGAACACATCATCAACAGCGGCGAGGGCATTGGAGACGGCAAAGCCTGGCACGTGGCCATCAACGACAGTGGCGCGATGCTCAAACCGGGTGCGCCGCAGCCGGAAACCAATCTTCTGCTGGTCACCAACCGGCGCACCTATCCGCTGTCACTTGTCAACGTGTCGGCTGCACAGCCCGCGACATGGATACTGCGTTTCGACTATCCGGACACGCGTGCCAAAGCGGCGAGCGCGCAGCTGCGCCGTCAGGAAACGGTTAGCGCTGCGCTGGGCGGTCAGCAGGGCAATGGGCCAGCGGTTCCAGCATCGATCGTGAGCGTGGGCGCCGCGAAATCTACGCCTGTGGCGTCGGTTCCCGCGGCCAATATCCAATACATGATGCGCGGCGATCGTGCACTCGCGCCGACCGCGTTGTGGGACGACGGCCGATTCACGTACTTCAAGTACTCAACCGCGCGTGACCTGCCGACGATCTTCACAAAGCTTCCCGACGGTGGCGAGGCGACGGCGAACTTCCATATGGAGGGCGATACGGTCGTCGTGCACGAAGTGTCGAAGTCGTTTGTCATCCGCTACGGCCAGTCGGTGCTGGGTATCCGCAACGACGGCTATTCGCCTGATGGTCGTTACAACCGTGCGGGCTCGTCGGTACCGGGCAGCGCGCGCATCGCGCGTGACCATACCGATGCATCGACGAACTGATCAGGGAGCGAACAGGGTATGACTGAACGAAACGAAATGGAACATGCGGCATTGACCGACGTCGGTCCGCAGCCTTCGCTCGACCTGCCGGGCCGCCGGAAAACGCGTGTGGGCAAGCTGCGTCTGGTGCTTGTCGCGCTCGCCGTTATTGCGCTGGGTGCATCGGGCGTCACGATCTATCTGCAGCGCCTGTTCCAGCAGCATCAGGACGCGAAACAGGCGGCGCTGACAAAACCGAAAGACAGTGGCGCGAGTGACGCCGGTGCGGATCTGGAGACGCAGAAGGAACGTATCAAGCGCGCGGAAGATCAGGCCCGTGCAGCGTCGGAGGCTGCGGCCGCCGCTGCCGCGAATTCCCACCTCGCGACGCCGGCCGGCGCGGCATCGCAGACGAACGGACAGGCGGTGGCCGTGAGCAACCAGCCGCGGCCGCTCACGCCGGCCGAGCGCCGCCTGCAGGGCAGCGTGCTCGTCGCGAGCGGCAACAACGATTCCGGCCAGAGCAACGATGGTCCCGTAGCATCAAATGAAAGTGCAGGTGACAGCGGTGGCAACACCGGCGGCGGCAACGCCGGGGACAGCGGCCATGATGGGTCTGGTCTGGCAGGTCTGGCGAAGTCGATGGGTCTGTCAGCGCTGCGCGGCGGCAGTGCAGGCGGTGCGCCCAGCTCAAGCAGCAAGGCGGACGCGGGCGACGGCAAGGGCTCCGCGATCGACCAGTCCTTGCAGCCGTCAAAGCTGCAGCCGATGCCGGCCTCGTTCCGGTCGAACCGGCATTACCTGCTCAGTCGCAACACGATGATCCGCTGTGGTCAGTCGACGGCGATCCGTACCGACCGGCCGGGCCTGATCGGGTGCCCGATCGCGCAGGACGTTTGGTCCGACGATGGCACGACGCTGCTCGTTCGCAAGGGTGCGATGGCGAAGGGCGAGCAGCGCGATGCGGTGATTCAGGGGCAGGGCGTGATCGGCGCGATCTGGGACGAGATCGACGACGGCGACGTACACATTCCGCTGAACTCGCCGGCGACCGATCCGCTGGGCGCCGCCGGTATTCCAGCCTATGTTGACGAGCACTTCTGGCTGCGTTTCAAGGGCGCGCTGATGGTCAGCCTGATTGGCGACTTCGGCCAGGCGCTGGCGAACAAGGCAACCGGGTCTGGCCAGCAGATCACGTTCTCCAACAGTTCGAACGCCACGCAGGATGTGGCCGCGGAGACGCTGCGTAACACCATCAACATCCCGCCGACGGCTTATTCAAACCAGGGCTCTGTCATCAATATCTTTGTGGCGCGCGACATTGACCTGACCGGCGTGTACGAGAACGTCGACGCGCAGGGAAACCCTGTTGACCAGACCGGGCAGCAATGAGGAGCGGACCCATGAACCTGAAGATCACCTACCCGAACGACTTCCCGCTGCATGGTCTCGATCGCGACATGTTCGAGACCAGACTACGCAATGCGCTGCGTTTCTGTTTCTACGGCAACACGGTCCGCCAGCTGGCCGAGCGGGTCGATGCACGGCGTGCGCGCGAGGTCCCCGATGCCTTGCCACTGCGTCAGATCGCCGACGAGCACGCGTTCGAGGATTGCAAGGCGCTCGATGGGTGCCGGATCGACGACATGTCGGCGCCGCTGCGACGCAACCTGCTCCGTAATGTCGGGGCGCGTATCGGGCTGACGATCTCGGAATGGGGCGACAGCGCCTTGCCATCGCTCGATGAACTGGTCAATCACGCGGCCGCTCACGCAATGGACGTGCACGCAACTAACCGTCAACCCATCGAAACCCCAGCGATTCACGGTCACCAGACGCCACGCATATTGCACATCTGGCTTGTAACGTGGCTATGCGCAGCTGTGGTAATCGGCGGTGCGGCCCGGAAATTGACCCGGCCGGCCGCGCCTTTGAGCGCAACCGTGGTCTCCACGTCGCCGGCGCAAACCCTTCGGGAACTCGCCAGCAGCGTGCCGGACGATCGACGCCCGTATCGCGTGTCAGTGCAGATCGAGCCGCAGGACTCGGGCACCACGCCTCGCTGAACCTGCGCGGCACTTTGATTGACGGATGTGACCCTGAACCAGGAAGGAGTGCGAATGAGCGCAGTCGTAATCGATGTCATCGAGAAGGGCACCATCGCCCGCAGCTTTCTCAAACAGATGGGCATCTCGAACTTCTTCGACGGGAGCCTCACCGAAGTTGCGATCAACCGTCCCGGTGAGATCTGGACACAGGGCAGTGCCGGATGGCGACGGCACGATGCACCGGCCTGCTCGCTCGATGCGTGCTTCAAGCTCGCCAACGCGCTGACGGTGATGAAGGGCGGCAAGTTCTCGACAAAGGAGCCGATTCATCCGGTGGTCCTGCCCGAGGGCCAACGTGGACACGTGCTGATGCAGCCGGCCTGCGAGCAGGACACGATATCCATAACGATCCGGATCCCGTCAGACGTGCGCTTCTCGGTCGCCGAGTACGAGCGCAACGGCTGGTTCGAGGGCTATCGGGACGTGTCGCCGCGCCGCGACATGTCCAAGTCGCTGGACCTGCAGCCGTTCGAGCTCGAGATTCTCGAGGCGAGAGGTCAGCGCAACGTCACGCGCATGCTCGAGCTTGCGGTTGCCAACCGGTTGAACATTGTGCTCGCCGGCGGCACCGGCTCCGGCAAGACCACGCTGAACAAGGCGCTCTCAGACCTCGTGCCGTCCGACGAGCGGATCGGCACGATCGAGGACACGCCGGAGCTGTCGCTGCCGAATCACCCGAACCGCGTGCATATGTTTTTCAGCGACACGCTGCCGGCGAAGGAACTGGTGCGCTCCACGCTGCGCATGAAGTTTGACCGCGTGTTCCTTGCCGAGCTGCGCGGCGACGAGACGTGGGACTACATGACGCTGCTCAATACGGGCACGCCCGGCGGCATCACGACGGTGCATTGCAACGATGCGCGCTCGGCACCGTCGCGCATCGCGACGCTGGTCAAGCAGAGCGCCGTCGGCCAGACGCTCGACTGGCAATTCATCATGGAACAGGTGCGCGTAACGGTTGATCTGGTTCTCTTCATGCGCAACAAGCGGCTCACCGAACTCTGGTACGACCCGATCGGCAAGGCGCAGCTGCTGGGTTGTGTCTCATGAGCGCCGATGCCGCAGCGCAGATGATCGAACAGATCGCGATCAGCCTGTGCGGTGCGCTCGCCGTGTTTCTGTCGCAGGACCGGCGTGCGCACTGGCGGCGCTGGGCCTGCATCTTCGGGCTGGCCGCGCAGCCGTTCTGGTTCGACATGGCGTGGCGAGCGCATCAGTACGGCGTGCTCGCGCTGTGCTTTGTCTATGCGGCGTCGTGGGCGCGCGGTTTCACGGCGCACTGGCTCGTCCGCAGGGAGGACCGTGTATGAACTTCGCGATCAGTGATATCGAGGCGGCGATCGAGGGATGGCGCATGCGTTCGCCGTCGGACGAAGCATTTGCTGCCAGCACAGAGGCCCGAGCGCTGGCGCGGCTCTACGGCGCCGTGATCGTGCACGGCCGCGAGGGTATCACCGATGCCGGGCTGGACGACGCGCAGCGCGACGCCCTGCGGATCCTGTCCGCCGATCCACCCGGAGAGTTCCCGCAATGAAGGCAGATCTTCCGGTTCCCGCGATTGTCGATGCCGCGGACGCGACCGATGACAGTCAGTGCAAATGGCGACCGCCCGGCGACTTTGCGTTGGTCCACCCGTCGGGCTGGACGATCGCGCGGTACTCAGTCTATGACGAGTGGCGCTACCTGCTGTGGGAGTCGATCGATCGCTGTACGGCCGCCAACAGCAACCAGTTCCACGGGCCCTTCGATAACGTGCGCGACGCGATGCGCCTGCATCGCGACCGGACCGCGCATCTGCAACAACAGGAGATGGCCGCATGACAGCGCATCTGAAATTCCGTATCGGCGAGAAGTGGATCTGCATTGAGGACGGCACCGGCTATGCGCCGGATCACCCGGATCACGTGACGTTCGCGGTGCGCGACGTCAAGGCGAATGGCAAACCGGGCGGCCGTGTTGCCGCTAACTTTTCCGTGCGTCGGCGCACGGTGCTGGAAATCGGGCTGCGGCCTGCTCGAGCTCGCCGAGCGCATGACGCCGGAAACAACCTGGCAGAACAGTCAGACGGTGGGCGAGACCGGCCAGCCGCCGCTGACGTTCACCTTCGGAGAGGACGACCGCGCGGTGCTGGACAGGCTCCTTGCTGACAGACCGCTCAATTTCGCCCGCCATGCCTATGCGAGCGCCGAGCGCCTGCGTGCCCGCATGCCATTCCTTCGTGCCGCGCAGCGCGTACTCGAACACTGCGACGACGAGACGGCCGCAGGCCTGCATGTGCTGATCGCGGCCGCCGATCAGGCCGGCGGGTTCCCCGCGAAGCCGATCGTCGGATTTGACGCGGCCGAATTTGAGGTCAATAGCGATGCAGCCACCCACTGAGGACCGACCATGTCGAAGCCGTTTCGAATTCTGATCCCCGTGGTGGTCTTCCTGCTGATCCTGTGCGGCTTCGCGTTCCTCGGCCAGTTCGCCGGCGGCCAGCTTTTCGCGAAGATGCAGAAGCTGCCGGAGGGCAGCGCGGGCGTGTTCACGCTGTATGACTACTGGCATGCCTACGGTGACGTGCCTGCGGTGGTGCGCGCGCTCAAGGTGTGCACGCTGCTGTCGGTGGTCATCACCGGCCTGCCAGTGGTCGTGATCACGATGGCGCTCGTGTCGGGCCGCAAGCGCCTCGCCCAGTTTGGCGAGGCCCGGTTCGCAACCCGTAACGACATTGTGAAAGCAGGCCTGCTGGAGAGGAAATAACCATGACCATTTCACAACATCTGTATCCGCCGTTCATTGTCGGCAAGTACAAGGGTGAATACCTGAAGTATTACGGCCAGGATTTTCTGATGGCTGCCGCCGGCACCCGCTCCGGCAAGGGCACGTCGCTCGTGATCCCGAATCTTCTCACCTATCCCGATTCGGCCGTGGTCGAGGACATCAAGGAAGAGAACTACCACTATACGTCCGGCTACCGGCGGGCATGCGGCCACGAAACCTACCTGTGGGCGCCTTTCTCGGAAGACGGCCGCTCGCACGCGTACAACCCGCTCGAATACATCGCCAGCCGACCCGCCTATGCGCGCGTTGGCGACGTGATGGCGATCGGCGAACACCTGTATCCGTCCAACGTCGACGCGCGCCTGAAGTACTGGAACGACAACGCCCGCAACCTGTTCATCGGGCTCGTGCTGTACCTGCTGGAAACGCCCTCGCTGCCGTGCACGTTCGGAGAGGTGCTGCGGCAGGCCTCCGGCAAGGGCAGGGCGATCCGAGAACACGTCTCGTCGATCGTCAGCACGCGTGCCGATGCAGCGCATGCGACTCACGGGCTGCCGGCGCTCACCTTCGAATGTCTCGATGCGCTGAACCGCTTCCTGTCGCAGTCGAAGGAAGCGTTCGCGAACATCGTATCGACGATGACCGCGCCGCTGAACGTCTTCAGCAATCCGGTGGTCGACGCGGCAACCAGCCGCTCGGACTTCGATCTGGCCGATGTGCGCAAAAAGCGCATGTCGATCTATGTGGGCATCAAGCCGGGCGACCTGAAGGCCGGCGCGCTGCTGGTCAATCTCTTTTTCTCGCAGCTGATCGACCTGAACACGCGGGAGCTGCCTGCCGAGAATGCTGCGCTCAAATACCAGTGCGCGCTGATCCTGGATGAGTTTGCAGCGCCCGGCAAGATCGACATCATCGATACGGCCAACCCTTTCATTGCTGGCTACAACCTCCGGCTGATGCTGATCTTTCAGGGCATGTCACAGATCGAGGATCCGAAGCTGTACGGCAAGCACGGCGCCGAAACGCTGGCGATCAACTGCAAGATGCGCAGCCTGTATGCGCCGCGTACGGTCAAGGAATCGGAAGAGTACTCGAAGATGCTGGGGACCTTCACGTACATGGCGCGCTCGCGTAACCGCAGTCGCGGGCGGAGTTCGTCGACGAGCACCAATGAGTCGGAGCACGGCAGGGCACTGATGATGCCGCAGGAGCTGCGGGCGCTGAAGCACAACAAACAGATCATCACGATCGAGGGGTGCGAGCCGATCCTGTGCGAGAAGGCGTTTTTCTATGAAGACGCCGAGCTCGTCGACCGGCTCGTGCGGCAGAGCCCTTACCTGCGGGGTGTGATGGCGAAGCTGGAGAAAACCAATCGCCGGCGCGCCTGGTTCGGTTTCGGTCCGAAGTTTCCCAATGAAGTACAGATGAAACACGCCGCGTTCGTCGCGCGCGAACTGTGCGCACCCGTGCCAAAGATCGACGTCGAGCAGTGGTGGCAGACGCAGAACGCGGCCCGCCGCGCGCAGCAGGCCGCGGCGGCCGCAGACGCAGCCACACAGTCGGCCGGTCTGGCGCGTGACGTCCGGGAGCACGAGATTGGAGTACTCGCGCCTGTCCACTTGGCCAACCGCAACAGCATCCGCGCATCACTATTCCAGTTGATGCCTTACCTGCGAGAAGTCCTGCCGGACGCGGCGGCCGCCGTGTCGGCGCAGACCGCAGCACCTCAATCACAGCCTGAACCGCAAGGAGTGACCGTATGAACGAGATCGAATTTCCCCCCGACCGGATCGACTACCGCGAACGCGACCCGGCAAACGCCGACGATGCGTCGACCATCCGCGCGCGCGTCACGCCGCCGGCGAACGAGCCAGACGCGGGCGCCGTGCCCGGCAGTCCGGAAACGCCGGTCGATGACGCAACCGAAGAGCGCCTGAAGAAGATCCGCGCGGCCGATCGGGAGCAGGTCGAGAAGCTTCTCAAGCGCGACCCATTGCCCAACGCAGCGACCAGCACAGCCACCGACGAGTCGGTGAAGCCGGCCGCCGGCACCGGCAAGCCACTCGGGAAGAAGGGCGATGGGCCGGAGAACACCATCCGCCCGAAACCGGTTTTCGAGAAGACTGGCTATGACCTGCCGAAGTCGGTCACTAACCGGTATGTCGCGCATGAAGGCAAGTTTCTGGATCGCAAAAGCGAGACGGTGCACTTCGAGGACAAGGGCCGCTCGCTGTTGACGGCCAGCGAGGACCGCGACGTGATCGCACACATGGTCGAAGTCGCGAAGGCGAAAAACTGGAGTGAGCTGCAGCTTAAGGGCAGCGAAGGGTTTCGACGGCAGGCGTGGATCGCCGCCGAACTCGCTGGCGTGCCGACGCGTGGCTTCAAGCCTGGCGTGCAGGATCGGGCAGTACTGACCGCTGCGCGCGAGGCGATGCGCATCGGGGCCGGTGACAAATCCAATGAGGCGGACAAGGCGCGCACGAATGAGATGGAGGCAGCAGACGCAGTGGGGCAAAAACCCGCCGCGCCGGAGTCGGCGAAACCGGCCACTCCGGGACGTGAAAACACCGCGCCCAGAGGTAAGCCGACGACCGCCCCGCAACCGTCTGCAGCTGCGCCGGCGAGCCCCGTTCAGGGCGTGCCAACGCCGGCCGGTGTCACGGCGGGGGTGCTGGTGGCGCACGGTCCCGCCCCGTTCAACCACGATGAAAAGCAGAACGACAGCTACTACGCGACGGTGCGGACAGAGGATGGCGAGCACACCGTCTGGGGGCTGGACATCGAGCGCGCGATCGGCGAAAGCGGTGTGCAGCCCGGTCAGCGGATCGAGCTGGAAAAGGGCGGCAGCAAGACGGTAACAGCGCAGCAGCGCCAGTTCGACGAGAAGGGTACCGAACTCGCGCCAAAGTCAGTCGAGAGCCGACGTAACGAATGGCTGGTGTTCTCGCCCGATGTGCCGGGCCTGCCCACGCGCGAGCAGCGCGAAGCGCTGGCCAGCGCGCGCCGCGACGCCGATGAGCGCCGACAAATCAATGAGGCACGCGAGCGGTTCCTGAACGGAGACTGGAAATACTCGAAGGAACAGCGGAAGACGCTCGATGAGGCACGCGAGCGCATCAAGGCGCAGGCCGCGCGCGAGGTGCTGCGTGACGAGATCAAGGGTCTGCCGGAGCAGCAGCAGGAGAAGCTGATGGGGGAGTTCGAAAGCGCCGTGGCCGAGGCGCGCGCAGCTAACCGGCCACTGGACGTGCCTATGCCTCAGGTAAGCGAAGCAACGATCGAGGCCGTACGCAAGCAGGTCGAGCGGGAGCAACGGGGCCAAACTCACGCTGCACAGCAGACCGCCCAACAGGCGACGCCGGAGCGCGGACAGGACCTGCAGTCGCAGACCGCCGGACATGACGGGCCGACGCTCGAAATGGAACCATAAGGCGGCGGAGAACAACGGGCGGCCGCGATCACCTCGCGACCGTCATCGTCAAATCGAACAACAGGAGCAAACCATCATGAAGATCGCTGTAATCAACTTCTCAGGCAATGTTGGCAAGAGTACCGTTGCGCATCACCTTCTCGCGCCACGGCTGGAAGGTGCCCAGGTGATTCCTGTCGAGTCGATCAACTCGGACGACAGCGAAAAAGGATCGGCGATGCGTGGGAAGGAATTTGGGGAACTGCAGGACAAACTGATGACCTTGCGGCATGCCGTGGTCGATATCGGGGCATCGAATGTCGAAGACTTTGTCTCGCTGATGCGTGACTATCAAGGTTCTCACGAGGACTTCGATGCCTTCGTCGTACCGACCGTTCCTGCGCTTAAACAACAGGTCGACACAATTTCGACATTGCGCGCACTCACCGGAGAAATCGGTGTACCGGCAAACCGGATACGCGTCGTGTTTAACACGGTCACCCCGAAAGACGACGTGTCAAAGGTTTTCTCGAAAATTTTCGACTACTACGCGGAAAACCGCAATTTCGTCTTGAATCGTGATGCGGTGATGTATGAGAACCCTATCTACGAAAAGATCAAGGCGTTCGATCGCTCCATCATCGATATTCGCAACGATCCGACCGACTATGTCGCGATGAACGCCGAAGCAATGGAGAGCGGGGAGCCTGAGGAACATCTTGCACAGATTCGCCAACTGGTTGCAATCAAACGTCTGGCCACACGGGTAACCACCGAACTGGACGCAGTCTTCAAACTTGTGGTGCATTGATGGGCGCATCGGACGATTCGATCCGCGAGGAACTGATCGGCGCAGTACTGGGTGAGCTATCGCTGCTACGACGGGACGTGAAGGGTCTGTCCCAGCGGCTCGAGACCACGGGCAAGCAGTTCAAGGACGACGGTGAACTTACGCTGCTGCGCTTCACATCCCGCTACGAGCAGTTCCTCAACCAGTTCGCAGCATCGAGCACCGATGTGCTGGCCGAAGCGGGACGGTTTTCAGAGGCCCGCGATCAACTGCTTGGCGAGATCTCGCTCAGGCAGTACGACGAAGCCAACGGACGAAGCCGCGATCTGCTGCGCGAGGTCTTGCGCGAAGAGCGCGGCCGCGGCCGTGGCATCGGCCGGATCGAACTGGCCGCATGGACCGTATGCGCCACGCTTGGCTCCGCGGCGCTCACAGTCGGAGCCCTTGTGGCACTGCGCCTTCTGACCACCTGACAGGAGATCTCATGAAACGACTGATCGCAATATTAATCTGCGGCGCGGTCGCCACCCAGACGGTGGCGCTGGCCGACGACGACAAACCGTCCGCCTGCGGTGCCGTCCTGTGTCTCGCCGGTCTGATCGCCGGTGGCAGTGGCGGCGGGGACTGCAAAAACTATATGAAAGGTTACTTTTCCATCGTGAGATTTCACCACGGCCACTTCGATGAGACAGGCACGTCGAATGCCCGTAGCGATTTCACGAACCAGTGCCAGAGCGTTGGACCGGATACGAAGAAAGGTGTGAACGACCGGTACGGAAACGTTCAATCTGGTCCGTGACGCGTAGCCGCTCTCTCAGGTCCTGACAATATCTTGCCCTCGGAAATCAGGACTTTTTACGGTGCGGGCTACGTCCCGCAGTCGACAGCACGCGATAGCAGGCTTCCGGGTTCGGCCAGAACCGGACGCTGGAGAGTACGACCTGGATTGCCAACAATCATCCGTTGGCAAACGGCTAGCGGTACGGAAGGCCGCACCGGATTTTCCGGCCGAACGCTGCCTGTGGAAAGAAACAAGGTGATTAAGTCGACATGACGTGAGGTGCTCGCCGGGGCGTAGCCGCGACGAGCACTGTCGATCAGTGTGTCCAGCGATAGATGATGACGCTGGCCCCGTTGTAGTTGTCCTTCGTGATCACGTACTCCCCGGTCGACCGACGGTACGATCGAAGGCCGTACATCGAATCCACGTCATTGCCGACGTACACGGTGTTGGGGTTGCTGTTGATCAACGTGGTGTCCAGGCTGCCTGTGGTGAGATTGAAGGCATCGATATTGGGCGCAGTGTGTACGTATCCGACGAAGAGATCGTTGCCGGCCGCCGTGATCGACTTGGGATTGGCGCTGGTGAGGTTGATCACCGGATTGGGAGCGGTCGTGTCACCACCAACTTCGAAGGTCTGTTCGAACGTGCTGTTGATGAAAATGAGGGGCGTGGTCGAGGAAAAGCTTCAAGCCTGGCAGGCCAGGCATTACCACCCCCTGGCTCAGAGGCGTGTCATGGCATCATTCATCTGCATGGCCGAACCCAAGATGCAGTGGCCGGGCTCGATGCAACGCCGCTGGTGTTGACAAGCGCGGAATATGGTGACGCCTACATGCGTTCGGGCTGGGCATCGCGATTCCTCTTCGATCTCGTGCGGTGCAAGACGCTTGTTCTGGTTGGATACAGCGCGAACGATGCCCCCGTTCGTTATTTTCTGAATCTGCTGGAGGGCGACCGGGATCGCTTCGAAGATCTGCGGACTGTGTACGCGCTTGATTCATACGAGACCGACGCCGCTGAGACCGAAGCGCGCTGGGAGACTATCGCGGTCACGCCGCTACCGTACCGTAAAGGCCCGGCGCCCGACGAACATCGTGCACTGTGGGCCGATCTGGCCAGCCTCGCCGAGGTGGCCGAGCAGCCACGACGCGCGCGCGAGGCACGAGCCGCTGTGTTCCGCAAGCCCTTCGCATCGACCACCGCATCCGAACTGGAGGGGGCGGAGTGGCTTCTAGCCGGCAAGGGCGATCTGTGGGATGTCATCACGGCGCAGATTGAAGATCCCGCGTGGTTCGAGTTCTTTCGCAATACAACGATCTGGCAGGCCGCCGACGCAGTCCAGATCAGGGTCAACTGGTGTTGTGCGAAGCTCACGGACCGGACGCGTCTCGAGACAGCAATCGACTGGCATCACAAGTTCGTCGGGCAGCTTTTCACCGACCGACACTATGAGCGTCTGATCTTTCAGTTACGAAATACCGCCCAGCCTTGGGCTCAGGCCTGGAAAATTCTTGCCAGGATGCGCGCAAAACCACGCGACGCGGTCATGCATCACTTCAGACTTTCACAGGCCCTTGAAAGCCCGCTTGTCGATGACCGTGATCTGCGGGAAGCAATTCTGGCCATCACCCCCGAAATTGAAATCAAGACGCAATGGAGACCTGCAGGCGAAAGTGCGGCGGAGCCGCCGACAACGCTCAAAGACATCGTCAGGGTGTCGCTGGCGCTCGAGGATGTCTCCGATATTGACCGTCTCGTGACGGCCATCCTCAACATGCGAGGGAAAGAGCGAAGAATCGCTCAGTTGTGCAACGAATCTCTGTTCAACACGAGCATCGCGGCCCAAGAAGCCGGCGCTATAAGCAGCGACTGGGACACACTCGACAACGGCGTTCCAGCCGTGGGGGCGCATGAACAAAACCGCTATCACGATGGCGCCGTTCATCTGTGCGTCGTGCTCAGCGAACTGCTCGGCAGAATTGCCGTTGAGGATTGCGCGTACGCGCGCGAACTGGCAGCGTCGTGGAAGCGTCTCCCGGGTCGACTCGGTCTGCGACTGTGGATCAACGCGCAGCGAAACCCGACGCTGTTCAATGCAGGGGAAGCCGCCACCGCGATCCTTCAGCTGCCGGGCGATGCGTTCTGGTCCATGCGAAGGGAACTGGTTTTGGCCATGCGCGAGAGGCTGGATAGTGCACCGGACCGGCTGGTCGCAGAAATCGTAAGCCGGATCCTGACCGAGTATCCGTCGATCTATCTGGAGTATGAAATCGAAGGCGCGGACTGGCGCCCCCAGGCACGGGATCATCGCGTCTGGTTGCTGCTCTCGGCGATCCGACTGGCCGGTGTGTTACCCGATGCAGGGCATACCCAGCTCGAGGCCATTGCATCGCGGCACCCGTTCATAAAGGGCGATTACAAGGAAAGCGACCTGTTCGGCAGCTTTTCTACGGGTGTACAGTCGGTTCAGGGAGATCCTGCTCCTTTGGTGGGCGCAGATGCCGCAGACCGTCTTCGCATCGCGCGCACGAGCCGCGATGAACGCGATTTCAAGGCGCAACTGAGTTGGTCCGCGTACTGTTCGGGGCAACCGGCGGCAGCGTTTGAGGTCCTGGAGGGGGCCGACCTTGCTCCGGAAAATGCTGGTTTGTGGTCTGATTTTCTGCAGGCGGGGCATTCGCGCACAGTGCGGGGTTCATTCTGCATGTCGACTGGCGCCTTGCGCTTGGCGCGTTTCGCAAGCGTTTGGGCGAGAACAGCGAGGAAGGGGTCAGGCTTCGCACGGTGCTGATCGCCGGCACACAACTGAGTTTCGCCGCGACACGGGCATTCAAGGGTGCGCTCTTCATGGCAGCCTGTGAGACCGCTGCCAGGACCGAACACGGTGCGGCGTTCGCCGCCTCGAAGTTTCTCCATCCACTGTTTAGCTGGAGAATCAGCCCGAGTACCGGGAAGGCACCCCTTTCGCTCGATGAAGTGAGACGACTATTAACGAAAGTGCCGCAGAGCGTGCTCATCGGGGCTGCGCAGTGCTTCAGGCAGTACATACGGCAGATCGGTAACTCGCCCGGGCGAGCTTGGCTACACTTTGCGGAACCACTGTTCGAAGCTGTCTGGCCATATGAAGCGCGATTCAAACGGGCAGCGGTGTCACCGGAACTCGCCGCGCTTTGCGCAACGGCCGGAACGGCGTTCGACGAGGCATTCTCAGTATTGCGTCATTTTTTGACGCCGATTGATGGAGGTTGGTACGGGGTATCGCTGCTCGACGAGTCGGGGGCTGCCAGTGCGAATCCGGAAACTTCTTTGCATTTTCTTTGGCTCTTATCCGGCCCGGGAGCATCCGGCCGCTCGGCAGAGCTCGCGAACGTGCTGGACAAGATCGTCGAAGCGGCACCCGATCTGGAAGTGGACAGACGCCTGCAATAGCTGGAGCAGAACCGTGTGATTCGATTGACGTAGGGGTTCAGAATTGCCGCTAGCCGTAGCGCCACTATCGTAAAACGAAGGAAAGTTGTCACTGGACTGTGCTCGCGGCGGCAACAGTTTAGCCATTGAATTGACAACATTGCCTCGCTAACTAGCGAAGTAAAGTCGTCTACATGAACGTCCCCCATTGCGCCAGACTTTCGAGTGTTTTTGACGAACAGGATGGGCTGCAGCTCTACATTCGGCCTTGTTGCAGCCTTGGTCGCTGCGGGCCCCTATGAAATCCGCTGACTCGCGCCTCATTCACTTCACGAGCTTGATGCGCTCTGACGACTTTTCAGGCTTGGCGAGTCCCAGGTCCTACCCGTTTTGTCATTACACTCGAATGCCACCGCAACTTTTGACGTTCCATCCCTTCCAGCAAAACCCTTCCGACAGGCCAGCGATGTCAGGCTGGTTTGACGCTTTCGTAGCCCTTCCGGTATGGACGTTGATGCGCCAATATCGCCCAGATTATCCGGGCAAGTTTATTGGCCATCGCCACGATTACGACGTTCAACGGACGTCGCTGTTTCATCTGTGTCACCCATGGACCTGGCTCTTTCACGCGATAAATGATGCTCCGCGCCCCGTGAACGAGCAAGGTCCTGAGATAGGTATCACCTCGTTTGCTTATCCCCTGTAGCTCGATCTTGCCGCCGGAGCCGGTCTGTGCCGGCACGAGACCTAACCACGCTGCGAACTCGCGACCAGATTTGAAGGCTTTCGCATGACCCATCGTTGCCACTGCAGCTGTTGCGGTAAGCAAACCTACGCCCGGAATAGCCGCGATCGCCTTGGAAGCCTGATCGTCCTTCATCCACTCTTGCAAACGACGCTCGATCTGACCGATCTGCCGGTCCATGTCCTCCAGCCCCTTCCATTGCTCACGCAATGTATCAATCAGTATCGCGGGCAGGCGTCCTGACAATCTTTCCAGAACTCCCGCGACCGCCCTGTCCAATGCCACACGACCGGCACCCATCACCTCACCATATTCGGTCAGCAACCCACGCAGGCTGTTGATCTGCATTGTGCGAAACTTTACCAATTGCTGGCGCATACGATGTAGGGCGAGAACCGCCTGCTGAGCCTCGGTCTTCACGGCGACCGCTTTGCTGGTCATCTGCGTTGCCATCCAGATTGCCCGCGCGTCTGCCGCATCGTTTTTGTTGCGGATGTTGAATGCCTTGACGAATTTTGCTGGCATCAGCTTCACCTGGTGGCCCATCTCGATCAATCGCCGTGCCCAGTGCTGAGACCCGCTGCAAGACTCCATACCGATGAGACAGGGGGGACGATTGGCGAAGTATTCGAGAAAAGCCGTCCGCTTGACAGGCCTGTTCACGATCTCGCCGGTGTCGGGATCGACCCAGTGAACCTGCATTACGTTTTTTGCGATGTCCACACCCACGATCGTATGCGTCATGACAGATCCTGTTAAATCGGCTGAGCAGGCCAATATGATGACCGATTTCCAAATTCGATAGCGATCGCCGTCCACCGGTGTATTGCTGACACGGAACATACGAATGGGTGGGGGACGTTCATATCATTCACTTCGCGTTAGCGCGAATTAAAATTGTCAACTCACGTTCGTCCTAGACCATGAAATCCTCAGGCAGGAGGCCCGCATGGTCGGCGTTCCGCGAAGTTTCGAGCCGCTCACGCTGCCGCGTCCTCGCGGCGCGCACCGTTATGACGTCTTCAGTCCGAAACTGCGGCGACGTCTGACTCTATACAGGCGGAGCGCATTCGAAGCATGGCTGATGCTCGAAGCGGATCCTGCTGCAAAGACATTCTGTGAACGGCCTGGCGTCATGGCTGTCGACGGACAACGCTGCGTCGTCGATTTCTGGGCAAGGTCTGACGACCATGAATACCTGGTAGCACTATCGGAGACGAAACCCGCGACGGATCGCCCACCGGCAAAGGTTTCTCTTCTAGATACTCAAGTATTATCGTTGAATCAAACAGCGTGTTCTCGCCCACTTTGACGACGGGGACTTCGCGCCGCGGATTAAATTTTCTGAACTCGTTGGTCTCTGCGCCCGACCCAAGACCTTCCACCATTTTTACGGTGAAGGGAATATTTTTTTCCCGCAAGAAGAGTCGCACCTTGGTGTTCTCGGCCGCATGTTGCGGACGCGTAAATTGAGTTGTTGAAATCCACGCTTCCTTATCCTTCTTCTCTGAAGGAGATGGCAATAAATGTTTTGTAACACCGCTAATGAGCGCCCTGCGGGCGCTCATTAGCGGGGGATTTTGAAGCGACCATACCTGAGCGGTCGACCGTCCGCCGGGCGATGGTCTTTTTTGTCTTTTTCGTCCTGCACCGAACCGGGCACACTATGATCTGGCGGCAACTCGGGTCGCAGCTCAGATTCTCAGAACTCCACCACGATCTTGCCGAGGTGGCGACCCTCCAGCTGGTATTTGAACGCCTCGGGCAGTTGCTCGAGCGAGAAGCGTCGATCGATCAGAGGTCTGAGCCCCGTGGCTTCCAGACCCCGAATCATATCCATTTGATTTGAACGACTCCCGACAGTCACCCCCTGTAGACGCGCATTCTTGCCTATCAGTGCCGCTATCGGAACCTCACCGGAGCGCCCGGTCAAGGCGCCGATCTGTGATATGTGGCCGCCCACGCGAACTGCGGCGATCGACTGCGAAAGAGTACTAGCCCCGCCAACCTCGATTACGTGGTCGACGCCACGGCCACCTGTCCGGTCGGCCACTTCACGGCCCCAGTCGAGCTGCTTCTTGTAGTTGATGGTTTGAGCGGCGCCGAGCGCGCGAAGTCGCTCCAGCTTCGCATCTGAGGAGGAGGTGGCGAAAACCGTCGCACCCATAGCGCGCGCGATTTGAAGGGCGAATACCGATACGCCACCCGCGCCCAACACCAGTACCGTGTCGCCGGCCTTGAGGGCGCCGTCTGACACAAGCGCTCGCCAAGCGGTCACGCCAGCGGTCGTCAAAGTTGCGGCCTCAGCAAGGCTGTAGCCGGCGGGGACACGAGTGAACCAGTTTGTCGGGCGCACCACTACCTCTCGCGCATAGCCATCGACGCCATCACCCGGCGTCTGGGAGAAGTCGCCCACCCATGGTCGGCCATCTTGCCACTGCGGGAAGAACACGGAAACGACAGCGTCCCCTACCGCGAATTCCGAGACGCCCGCTCCCACCGCCTCAACAATTCCGGCACCGTCTGCCATGGGGATGCGGCCATCAAAGTGCCCCGCGTCCCCGGAAGCGACGCGATAGTCGTGATAGTTCAACGAGCTCGCATGCACCCGCACGCGAATCTCGCCAACGCCCGGCGCGCCTGGATCTGCGAGTTCGACCGTCTCTAACTGGTCCAATCCGCCTGGAGCTCGAATGCGGACCGCTCTCATGATTGGACTTCCTGGTTGCTCGCGAGATAGCGAGACAATTGGGTTAAGAACATTTGGCAACTCCTTAAAGTAGGTGATAGTAGAGACGACGGGTAGAGCGGCGAACTGGTCGCCTCTTCTAGCCAGTGGTATCAATACACGCCATACACGACCATCCGCTTAGCGGTGAATGAAGACTTCGACTGCTAACCGTTTTGCCAGACTTTAAGCCTGAGTTGTCGGACCGTGTTTTTCTTGCGCGCGGTGAGGATATTCGAAACGTTCGCTTACTCCTCGAGAGCTCTGGGCAGTAGCGGAAGCATCCGTACGATGTCGGAGCAAAGCGCATCCGCAACTGTCATCTGCGAATTACTATATGGGGAAAAATCGCTTTCCAGTTGACATGTTGGGACGCAACGTGTGCATTCTGGGACCGTGCCTATCACCGGGCCCGGCAGCTAATGCAGATGGGTTATCAGTTCAGGCTAATGCCCGTGAAGTCTGTAAAGGCGTTCAACATCCGTCGGCTTCGCACAGGATGGCTGCCCATTTCGACACCTGTTTCTCATCGAGAGAGATAGGCGTCAGTTTTCGGGGGGATCTCAACTCGATCCTGATAAACGTTGTCGCAACCGACGAGGCTGGGAGCTAAGGCAGGCGGGTGACGTGCACTGGCGCGCGCGAATGACCTTAGTAACTGCGTGATAACCCCTAGGCACCGGTGTCCCAAAACGACAAGCGAGCGTCCCAAATCGTCAACTGGCGGAAATTTGAAACGCCCACCATTCGTGACATACCGGGCTGCCGGAGCAAGAGATTTCCGGTTGTCTGCGGCATACACCTAGAGCCAAGGCGCTGCTACGGCACTTGGCGCACTGTTTCATCGGAGATCGCTTATGGAAGCGCAACAACCCGTCGACGCATCATCGTCGAGCAGACGGAGCCTGGTTGTCACGACTGTCTTACTGGCCCTTGCGTTCACGTTTTCCTATATGGACCGGCAGGTTCTCTCTCTCCTGCTCGAACCGGTCAGGCATAAGTTTTCTCTTACGGACACTGAAATAGGGATGCTGCAAGGATTATCGTTCGGAGCGTTCTATGCCTGCTCCGGTCTCGTGCTGGGAGCGCTGGTCGATCGCTATCATCGCGTGGGGATCGCCGCCGCTTGCGTCGCCGCATGGGGGCTTGCGACTGCTGCTTGCGGTGTGAGTGGAAACTTCGTTCAGCTCTTCCTTTCTCGTACCGGTACGGCTATAGGGGAGGCCGGTTGTTCGCCAGCTTCCTATTCGATTTTGTCTGACCTGACATCGGGGCGCAAGCTTCTGAGAGCGACAGCGGTTTACCACACCGGCCCCTATATCGGAGGAGGTATGGCCCTCGTTCTCGGCAGCGCCGCTCTGAGCTACTTCACACGCGCCGGTGGAATGACCCTGCCTGTCATCGGTCACATCGATGCATGGCAGGCAGTATTTATCATCCTAGGCTTGCCGGGGATTCTGCTCGCCGCGGCGATCCTCCTCACTCTCCGGGAGCCGACGCGTCGAGAGCACGGTAGCGACGTGGACGTATCCACTCGGGCGACGTTGAAATTTCTTTTCTCCTCGTCCCAGTTAATGCGCTACTACGCGGGCTTTGTATTTGTCACTGCCGGCTTGTATGTTCTCCTCGCTTGGTTTCCCAGCGTGATGATTCGCGAAGGGCTTGGTTCTGCGGCGGAAATTGGACACCCTTTGGGCACTATCTTTCTCGTTATCGGACTAGCCGGATGCCTCGCTTCGCAAGTTCTTCTCCGTAGACTGGATAATCGAGACCTTTTGCATCCGCTTCTCAAGCGCTTGTCTATTGTCGTGGCTCTTCAGATTCCTGTTACCGCCGCTTTTCTCATGGCGGACACAGCAGCGTTGGCTTACTGGCTTTATGGGTGTGAAGTCGTAACCTTCTCAGCGGTGACAACGTTCATGGTGGCGCCAATTCAGCTCACCGTACCCAACCGGATGCGAGGGCGAGCGACTGGTCTTTTCATGACATTCAATTACCTGCTCGGGGCAAGCCTTGGACCTGCGTTGGTTGGTGTATTGAGCGATCGTCTGCGCGGCTCACATAGCTTACTCATAGCTTTTGTGGTCGTGCTCTGCGTATCGAGCGCGTGCTCGGCACTATTGTTTTACGCCTCTTCAAGGCGATGCGCCGACGTCAGGAATGGGGATCATTTGCGGGCAAACGCTGCGGCCAGGAACACATAGTCGCACACGGGTTCGGCGCACGCTCCGATCACGTCGAAGTTTCATGAACGCCCGCGCGAGTTCTATCCGTCTATGGAACGAATGCAGCAAAGCGCATGCTGTACGCCGAACTTGCACTGTACGCGCTAAAGGAATGACTGCAATTTTCTTGGATAAGCAAAGCAATGAAAGGTCTTGATATTTTATCCAGTCCCTATCGTTTGAACACACTTGATCTTCCAAATCGCGTGGTAATGGCCCCTATGACGCGTTCCTTTTCGCCAGGCGGTGTCCCGACGGAAGACGTTGCAGCATACTATCGCCGTCGGGCCGAGAAGGGTGTAGGACTGGTCATCACCGAAGGTACCGGAGTCGGTCGGCAGGCTTCTGTCAACGAGCCCGACGTCCCTCGCTTCTATGGTGAGGCGGAACTTGCAGGCTGGAAAAGGGTGGTGGATGAGGTGCACGCCGCTGGGGGGCGTATCGTGCCTCAGCTGTGGCATGTGGGCCAGAAGCGTTCAAGTACTGTACCGGACTGGGTCCCACCGACGCCATACGAAAGCCCTTCGGGATTCGATTCAAAGGGTAAGCGAGTTGGCTCCCCAATGAGCGACGCTGATATCGCCGACACCATAGACTCGTTTGCTCGCGCAGCAGCGGACGCCGAGCGACTCGGTTTTGACGGCGTCGAAGTGCACGGCGCACACGGCTATCTCATTAATCAGTTCTTCTTCGATGATCTAAATCGGCGTGTTGATGGATATGGGGGCAAGACACTGATTGAGCGTTCGCGCTTTGCATCGGACATCTTGAAGGCGATCAGGCGGCAGGTGAGTCGAGGCTTCCCCGTGATCTTTCGCCTTTCGCAGTGGAAGCCTCAAGATTTTAACGTGAGAATCGCTGAGACACCCGATGCGCTCGAACAGTTACTGAGCGTCTTGATTGAAGCAGGTGCGGATGCCTTTCATCTTTCGCAACGTCGGTTTTGGGAACCTGCATTTCCCGAATTCGACCGAGAGTTGAATTTTGCTGGCTGGGCCAAGAAGCTGACGGGAATCACCTCCATCACCGTCGGGTCTGTCGGGCTGTCAGGTGATGTCTACGCTTCTTTTGCTGGCGAAAGCTCCCGCCCAGCGCCGTTGGACCTCCTATTCGCGCGCCTGGAGCGAGGAGATTTTGACTTGGTGGCAGTCGGTCGCGCATTGCTGCAAGACCCTGCTTGGCTCGAGAAAGTGCTACTAGGACGCACTAGTGAACTCAATGAATTTACCCCCCAAGCTCTGACTTCGCTCAGTTGACGCTGACCGCCCTTACATCGTCTAGGGTGACGCAGGTTCTTAAAGCCGCGATGCGCCGCTCTAATTGGATACAAGGAAAAACTCAGGAGATTTTATGCACTCGAAACTATTGTTCCGGCGCGGCATGCTGGTTTTGATGGGCGCCGCGACCGCTGGAGCGGTTGCTGGTTGTGGCGGCGCGTCTGCAGCTCCGGCGACGTCTACGGCGAAGCTGTTTTACACGGACGTCGGCGAAGGCAAAAACGTGATGTTTTTGCATGGATGGACTTGCGACTCTCACGATTTCAGTTGGCAATTTCCGGCATTCGAGAACAAGTATCGCGTAGTCGCCGTCGACTTGCGAGGACATGGCAGGTCCGAGGTCAAGCCATCGGGCGGATATCTGCCCACTGACTACGTGGCAGATATCATATCGTTCATATCAACAACGTATCCGGGTCAGCAATTCACCCTCATTGGCCATTCGATGGGCGGTCAGATCGCTGCGCGGGTGGCGGCCCTCAGGCCCGACCTGGTCAGTGCGGTCGTATCCGTTGACGGAAGTCTCGGGTTTTCAGATTCCTATGCTCCGGTTTTCCAGCAAGCTGCAAACAACCTCTCATCTGAGAACCCAGCTACTGTCGCTTCGGCTTTGTTCGAGGCGTTTTACGATCCGGCGACAGATCCCGCATTCAGACGCTGGCACGCTAGGCGTGTGTCGGGCATGCCAGCAGACGTCGTAAGCGAATCGTTCGGCCCATTGTTTTTGGGTGTCGATCAAGTAGGCGTCGGGCAATCGAGTGCAGCTTTCTGTCAGACCTTGAAATTGCCGTTCTACCATTTATGTCGCGATCCAGTTCAAGCCAGCACGATGACCCCATGGTTCGCAAACCCCAAATCGAAAGTCGAAGTATGGACCAATGCCGGGCACTGGATCATGCAAGACCGGCCCGCAGACTTTAATGCTGCAGTGACTGCGTGGATCGATGCTCTCTAGTATCCGATACGGCTGGCCTACCGGCCAAGATGCCAACCATCGTTGGCCGAGTGTATATCGCCTTCGATCGGGCCATAAGGTTAGGGCTGGCCGGTCGGTTGTTTGAAAATGAACCACAACATAACACGCTGCGCCTGTCGTTCGACAAGGTGCCCCCGGCCAAAATCGACGAAGGCGTGGCGCGTCTCGCGGCACTGGTGCGCGCGAGCATGTGACAGGCGTCAGCCGCACATTTTCCTCAGGGCGAAGTCCGCGTGCACGCTGCATGCGGACTTCGCCCCGTCTGCGTTATTGCAATCTCAACAAATAAAGGATTCGACATGGCTCAAGCGAATGTGTATGACAAGCTCGAGGAACTCAGCATCGAACTACCGGTCGCGGGTGCGCCGGCGGCCGCCTATGTGATGAGCGCGCAAAGCGGCGACACGGTGTACCTGTCGGGCCACATCGCGAAGAAGGACGGCGAGGTATGGGTCGGTAAGCTCGGCGCGACACTGGGTACCGAAGAAGGAAAGGCCGCCGCGCGCTCGATCGCGGTCGATCTGCTCGCGACACTGCACGCGCATGTCGGCGATCTGAACCGCGTGACGCGCATCGTCAAGCTGATGAGCCTCGTCAACTCGACGCCCGATTTCACCGAGCAGCACATCGTGACGAACGGCGCGTCCGAGCTGATCGCGGAGGTGTTCGGCGATGCCGGCAAGCACGCGCGTTCCGCGTTCGGCGTCGCGCAGATTCCACTCGGCGCGTGCGTCGAAATCGAGCTGATCGCCGAGGTCGAGTAAGCGTCGGGCCGGTGCGACGCCGGCCCTATGGGAGCGTCGCGAGAGGTGTAGGCGTCTCGCCCCCTCGAAACCCACTGGGGCGGTCGTCAAGCGCGACGTCCAGTGTCGCACTACGCCGGCGTATTGGTCGCATGTGCGCTTGGTGGTCTCTCGGGCGCTCATGCGATGAGGCAGGTCGGGAACGGTTTCCGACCACACGGCTGCTTGGCGGGCAAAGGGGACGCCAACGTTTCCTGAGATCCTGAACTTGGCCAGCATTGGACGGGCACACCGCGTGAAGACGGATAACGCACCATGTTCACGGAAAATCGGGCCGCTCGATATTGTCTGACTTGACGTTGGCGCTGACGACTTAGAGCCACGTGGCCGCTACACCAGAGGAGGTATGGCGCACATCCTGGGACGGGCCGATCTAGGAAAAGATAATCGCGAACGTGCTTGACGCGCGCCTCGAAGGCACAGACTTACGACGCCGTGCGCCACCGCGACGCGTATTCACTCATTCTTGGCTATCGATCTTGCGCTTCCAATCGGATGCACGACAGCCGAAACTGCCTTGAAACCATCGTGAAAAAGCGCTTAGGCTACTGAAGCCTATAGCCTCCGCGACTTCCGCTAGAGGAATCGAGTTAACTTCGACAAGCCGCTTCGCGGCGTCTCGCCGTACTTGTTCGAGCAAGCTCGAGTACGATAGCCCATTGTTCGCGAGCCTCCTGTGGAGTGTTCTTCGATTGATTCCCAGGCTTGCCGCGACAGCGTCTGCTCCCGATTTGGAGTCGTGAAGTTGCAGGTTCATGATACGAGCGACTTGTGCTTCGAACTGATCCGAGGCGCCCCCCAGGGTATGCGCAATGAGCAATTTCGCTTGACGCCGAAGAACCTCTGGAGAGGTAATTACTTTACGTGCAAGTGCGTCTCGCCCCAGCAAGATTCCACTGACTACTTGGTTATATCGAATCTCACAGCGAAAAAAGTTGCTCTGGATCGAGGTGTGCAACAGCCGGGGATGCTCGTGGCATACCGCTTCTGCACGCCAATCTGCACCAGTCAGCCAGCGAATAAGCTGAACGAGTCCACATGCACAAAACTCCATAACCTGAATCGACGGTGGATCCGACACGATCTGGAATGATAAAAACGGCTTGCCGAATCGTGTGTCGAGTTCAATGTAAATGCCGTTGCAGTGGTGATGCAAATGCGCGATGTAGGTTTGCAAAGCGTCGCCAAGGGTGTCTTCTTCTCTGAGCAGCAAGCTTACGAGGCCATAGTCGGGCACTCCTCGGGCTATCGCAGCGCGAGGGCCGAAGTCGGAGCGTCCGGACTCCTGCGCCGAGATCTCCAATAAACGCACAAAAGCATCGAGCGAAATCATGCTGTCGGGATCGTCGGCGAAGTTTTCGGGAAGACCAACGCGTGCCATCAGGGCGCTCCCGTTCAAACCGACCTCGCTCGCCGCCTTCGGATAACCGAACAACGTCCCGCTCCTGACCACTCTCTTTTTCACGGTGAATCGCCTTGGCTGAGCTTTCGATCCAAAGGCACAAATTGTCAACCGTATGTCCCAATACGTCAACTAGGAGAGTTGCCAAACACCTAGACTTTGGGTGCAAAACCTCTGCTGAGACATAGCGGGTGGTCAATCTGCGCGGAACGCGCGTCACACAGGAGAATCGGAATGAGCGATCAGGGCACGGTACAGCCATGGCAGTGGCCGGAACAAGAGTGGCGTCGGCTAGTTGGCAGGGTCCGTGCCGGTCGGCGGCTGCGTCCCACACGTTGGCGCGATGGCGCTAGATTCGCGGTAGCACTTGCCTTCGATTCGGATCACGAGACAAACGAGCTTCGCGACGGCGGGAAGTCGATCAATCGTCTCGCTTGGGGGCAGTACGCGAACCGTGTGGGCGTGCCAAGGATCCTGAAATTGCTTGAGAAATATTCTGTTCCGGCGAGTTTTTACGTACCGGCCGTGACCGCGTTGCTTTATCCGGCGGAGCAGCGCCAAGTTGTCGAAGCAGGGCACGAGATTGGCGTACACGGCTGGATTCATGAACTCAACTCTAACCTTCCCCGCGAAAGCGAACTCGACCTGATCGCCCGTTCAATGGACCAGTTGGAAAAGGTCACAGGTAGGCGACCCACAGGTTTTCGTTCGCCGTCGGCCGATTTCTCGGAAAACACTTTGCAAATCCTTCAAGAACTCGGCTTTTCTTACGACTCCTCGCTCGGCGCTGACGAGGACTGTTACGAACTTGAATCGCATGGACTCCCGACAGGGATCACTGAGATACCGTTCGACTGGGTCCGCGACGATGCCGTGTATTTCCTCATGCACCGCTTCCAAGGTTTGCGTCCCTACACTCCGCCGTCACAAGTATTCGACATTTTCAAGCGGGAGCTCGATGCTGCACACCAAGAAGGGGGGCTCTTCGAACTTACGATGCATCCGCACATCATAACGAACCGCTCTCGTATTTGGATCGTCGAGGAGCTCATCAAGTACGCAAAGAGCTTGGACGGCGGAGTGTGGTTTGCGAGGCACGACGAGATCGCGGACTATGTGACGCGGCATTCCGCGGAATAGCGATTGGGGGACAAAAAGGCGTGCGGCGTGGTTAGCACTCGTCGCGGAACCTTTTGATCGCTGCGGCTATGCCGGATGAGCCAGACAGGTCTTCCGCACGAAGCAAGTGCATCTAGTGACTAAAATCAGAGCGTCTGATAGGAGGCAGTGTTCATGAGAACACGTATAACGGTGAAGTCAGAAGACGGTGATAATATCGAAAAGCTCGAAGCCATCTACCGACGGATCGATTGGAGGCTTCTTCCATTTCTGTTGCTGTGTTACGTACTGGCATGCCTTGATCGTTACAACATAAGCTTCGCCAAATTTCAAATGCAGCAGGCGTTAGGCATGGATGAAGCGGTCTATGGCTTTGGAGCCGGTATCTTTTTTCTCGGCTATATGCTTTTCGAAGTGCCGAGCAATCTCATCCTCGAACGTATTGGTGCACGCAAGACGATCAGTCGAATTATGGTGCTTTGGGGCGTGACTTCTGCGTCTATGTTATTCGTTCACAACTCGACAAGCTTTTACGTTTTGCGCTTTCTCCTCGGCGTGTTTGAAGCAGGATTCGCCCCGGGTATGATTTTCTATCTGACCTACTGGTACCCGGATACACGACGTGCTCGAGTTATGAGTATCGTGTTGATGGGTGGGCCGCTCGCAGGCCTGTTAGGTGGGCCGTTGGCTTCGTTAATTATGGGTGCGCTTGACCAGGCGCGAGGTCTCGCGGGCTGGCAATGGCTGTTCGTTGTCGAAGGTTTGCCTTGCATCTTGTTGGGCGCAGTCACTATTTTCTACTTGGCTGACACCCCGGCTCAGGCGACTTGGTTATCAAAAGATGATCGTGCAGCGTTGGCGAACGACATACAGGCTGTTCGTCCGCGCACGCGGCATCATTCGCTTGGGGCGGTTGTAAAGGATCCGTGGTTTTATATGTTGGCTTTTGGCTATTTCTGCTTGATTTGTGGTGTTTATACGGTGAGCTTTTGGCTACCGACGATGCTCAAATCTAGCGGCGTTAGCAACGGCGCCTTAGGGTGGTATGCAGGAATCCCATATCTGGCGACCGTTCTGCTAGTGCCAGTACTGGCACGTCACTCCGATCGTACAGGGGAACGTCGCCTTCATAGCGGGATTCCCGCTATCCTGGGCGCATGCCTAGTACTGCTTGCATCGACCTTTGAGCACGACTTGATCCGCACACTTTTGTGCATGAGCGGTGCGACGGTCAGTATTTATGTGGCGTATGTTGTTTTCTGGTCCATTCCGACAGCCTATTTGAAAGCAACTGCGGCTGCTGGTGGAATCGCATTATTAAACACCATTGGGTTGTTTGGTGGATTTGTGAGTCCTTTTTTAATTGGCTGGCTAAAAAATACCACCGGGTCGATTCAGTCCGGCTTGTATGTGATGTCTGCCATCCTATTTTTTGGCGCACTATCTATTTTGTGTAACCGGGCTGCAACAATAATGATCCGCCGTTCGGATACCGTTTCGACGTCAGCATAATTCGGCGACGAATTTCTACCGCCCCCCTCGGCGGTGGAGCGCCTAAGGCTAGATGTTGTCAATCACCGCGCGCCAAGAATGAAGTCATTCAACGCGCGTAGGAACTATGGTCACACGGAGTCAGTGTATGAGAGTTCTAGTTGCCGGTTTCAAGCACGAAACCAATACCTTCGCCCCCGACCTTGCAAATTGGGAAGCATTTAACGCTGGTGAACTTTTCCCCGCGGCAGTTCGAGGAAGCGCGATGCTGGAGATGCTGGAAAACGTGCCCGTACCTGGAATGGGATTCGCGCGGGTTGCACGGGAGCAGGGTTGGGAACTCGTTCCAAGCCTCTGGTGTGGCGCGGTGCCTTCGTCGTACGTCACTTCCGATGCATTTGAACGAATTTGCAGCGAGATATGCGGTGATGTCTCGAAGCGCGATTTTGACGCGGTCTACCTTGACTTGCATGGCGCAGCGATGGCTCAGGGGTTCGATGACGCAGAAGGTGAATTGTTGTCTAGGGTTCGTGCGCTCGTCGGTGACGAGATGCCAATCGTTGTAAGTCTCGATCTGCACGCGAACGTGACGCATCGAATGCTTGAGCTAGCTGATGCAATGGTCGCATTCAGAACGTATCCTCACATCGACTACGTAGAAACGGGCGCGTTGACGGCAGAGGCGTTGCGGCGCCGCTTGGAACAGGGGCAAAGAGAAAAGGGTTGTCATGCGCGACTGCCATTTCTAATTCCGATCAATTCACAAAACACAACTTTTGGTAAGCCCAAGCAAATCTATGATTACCTTCTTCGGATTGACGCCGAGTTAGGTACGCTCTCAAACTTCTGCATGGGATTCCCATCCTCGGACTTCGAGGAATGTGCACCGATGATCTGGAGCATCGGAGATCGCGCGGCAGAGGCAGTCCGGCAACTTGAGGCCATGGCTGGGGAGCCAACGCAGTGGCGGTTGAATGTTTATGAAGCAGAGGATGCTGTTCTTGAAGCGGTACGACGCGGTGGTGAAACCGAGAAGACGGTGGTCATTGCCGATACGCAAGATAATCCCGGAATCGGCGGCACCGGCTCGACAACCGGAATGCTCCACGCGCTGATAAAAACCGGTGCCGGCAGGATTTTTCCGCAACGGATCGCTGTGGGCGTAATGACTGATGCGGAATTCGCCAGGCGTGCAACCCAAGCGGGAATTGGAGCACGGTTTTACGGCCGCTTGGGGCAAAGCTCAATGTTGTGGGACGGTCCTAGCGATCCGCCTGTCGAGGGTGAGTTCGTGGTCCGGTCGATTAGTGATGGCCGAGTAAGATACAAAGGTCCCAAGATGACCGGGTTCGTTGCTGAGCTCGGATGCTCTGTTTGCGTCGAAATCGACGGAATTCTGGTAGTCGTGGCCAGCGCGAAGATTGGAACTCAGGATCGCGAGCTGTTTCGTTTCGTCGGAGTTGAGCCAGAACTCATGAAGATCATTGTCGTTAAAAGCAGCAATCACTTTCGGGCCGACTTTGTGCCACTTGTAGTAGACGAACGCAAGGATGTGCTGACGGCGAAAGCGCGGGGTGCGTTGGCCGTCGACCCAGGAGATTTGCCTTGGCGTAAGCTGCCGGACACGACGCGGCGGCGTCCTTAGACAGTTATACATGACGAAGTGATGTAGTGATCCGTCTGATGCCATCTCGTCAACGGTTGGCATCTGACCGCGCTTGTCCCGGGGCGCGGAATGCACACAATTCAGCTGCTTCGAGAATTGCAAAGCACTCGGGGTGACGGTTACGACGGGCAAGGACGAAGAAGAAGCGTCGATCCTCCGTTCCCTGATATCTCATGAGTCATCGCTTCTTGGGAGTGCCCGAGGTCACCAACAGCTCTTCCAGACAGCTCGCAATGGCTTGCCGATCTTGTCGAGGAGCGTCGCATTCGTTTTTGCCTTGCTGACCGAAAGAGCGTCTGCGCGATGCGCGATAGTCGTACGGGGGTAGTTCCTACCTCAAACTGGGCATGGGCGACTGCGTGCAGCCACTATGACTGGATGGAATCGTGTGCACCAATCTTCTACTATTGCTAGGAGTCCGAGATATCGATATAAAACGGTGCTTCGAAACGGCCGGTACAAATTCCTCGGTGGTAACAGCGTTGATCCGAAGGATTTTCGCGCAAGCACCGTCCTTCAGGGCGGAGTTGGTGTTGGTGTTCACAATTGCCGCTAGCCGTGTTCACCGGAACGCTAGCGGCTAAGTGTGTCGAATGCCTTGCTGCGTAAGGGATCGGACACAATCGGCGTGATTCGATTCCTGTTGCGATGGTACAACAATCGTGTTGGAACTTGTTCAGTAACTCTGCGATCGTGGCGTCGGCGATCCGGGCTCTCATGGCGGGCGATCCGAACAATGCTTGTCATCATCGGCAGTCGGTGTCGAGCGGGATGGCGCGCGTTGCCGGGAGCAGTACCCGTCCTTGTGGATTGATTCTGGAAAAGACTTTAATGCTTGTATGAAGGGATATTCCGAACGGCACGCGTGATCGCGCTCGGCGCAGACCCGACTGTGCGAAGCGCCCGGTTTAACGAAAGTGCTGTTGTTGCTTCAAGGGCACGTGCGATGCTTGAAATGAATTGCAAGGCACGCTAGCGTCATTATCGATCTTGCTAGCACCACTATGATCACTGGCTAGCAGCAATTCTGAACGTCAACACTAGCGGTGATCGTTGCATCACCCGCCAGGCAGCTATTTCTTTCTCCACAGTAAAAGGTGCCCAACCCGTTTTAACGACTGTTTTCCGGGGAACTTTAGGCCTGGTCCCGAGCCTTCGCGACTGCAATAAGGACATCGAAGCCTCAGATGGGAGTGGACCGCAACTACGAACCGGACGTTCGCGCGCACACCGTTACACTGTCAGACTATTCGTTCGGCAGCAAAACAAAGCGTTTCTACCGACCCGCCGGTGCATCATCCACCGCCTCCAGCATCGGTTGCGGTTGGTTGCGCGACGCCGGGGTTTCGCGCCTGCCGCAGCGGGCGACAACGTGGTTGCAAACCACTCCCATTGCTCCAGGAGAGTGTCTATCTCACGGAGGAGAAGCCAGCCGGTCGCACGTCACCCTCGTTACTATCTTCGCTCCTCGCTCCTTCCAGTCGCAACGCGATTACTTCGTTTCGGGCCAGGATCGCTATCGGTCTTGCTCTCGTCTGACAGGAAGGTTTCATTCAAGAAGCCATTCATCACGAAGCCCTCTAACACATCTGGTCCCGCGATCGGTCTGCCGAAGAAGTACCCTTGCATGACCGAACAGCCCAGTCCTAAGAGAACGTTGACTTGCGACGCGGTTTCGACACCCTCCACGACGCAGGTAACGCCAAGATTTTTGGACAGGTCGATAATGCTCTTTACGACAGCGCGTGCAGCCGTATCGTCGACAATGTCAGCAATGAAACTACGGTCGACCTTGAGCTTGTCGATCGGAAGTCGATGAACATAGCTCAGACTGGAATACCCTGTGCCGAAGTCATCGAGGGAGACTTCCACTCCCAGATTTTTTAAGGCGCCTAGTGTTTCACGGGCACTGGAGATGTTCTGGATGAGCGCCGTTTCAGTGACTTCGAAGTTGATCCGATGTGGCGCCACGCCGCTTGCAAGCGCTGTACGGATCACCCGATCGATTGCCTCGGGAGAGCCCACGTCGCGGGCGGAAAGGTTAAACGCAATGCGCATCTGCGGTGGCCACGTCGCTGCGGCCTCAAGGGCTTTGCGCAGCAGAACTTGCGTCAGTGAGTGGATCAGGTCGGTCCGCTCGGCGACTGCAAGAAAGTCTGTGGGTGATATCGTACCAAGCGTCGGACTTGTCCATCGCGCAAGCGCTTCAAAAGCGACGATCCCTTTAGAAGAAACATCGAAAATCGGCTGGAAAAATACTGAAATTTCGCGCTCGAAATCCGCCAACTTCAGGCCTTGTTCGATTTCATTAAACCGCCTGATTTGCGTCTCGTGCTCACTTGAAAAGATCGCCGTTCCACCACGGCGATGATTTTTTGCAAAGGACAGTGCATAATCAGCCCGCTCGGAAAGTTCTACTGCAGTCTTGCCCGCATCGGGGAAAACCGCGATGCCGATCGATGCTGACAAACGTGCGGTGCCGTCCGCCAGTTCATAGGGTCGCTGGAGCGCAGTGCAAATCGCAGCGCCCAGATCAAGCAACCTGGCCTGACCGACGTCGCCGCTAAACAGGAGTCCGAATTCGTCACCGTCAATGCGCGCGGCAGTCATGCCCGGCAACCGGAGCGATCCCAGACGACGCCCGACCTCTTCGAGCAACCGATCGCCAAAAAGGTGTCCGTAAAGATCGTTTATTGGCTTGAACCCGTCCAGGTCAAGAATGCCCACGGCGATACCCGCATTGGGGACGTCGGTCGTTAAAAGCAGCCTGTCGAGATCGGAGAAGAAGCGGCGCCGATTGGGGAGTTGCGTCAGGCTGTCGAGGTTGGCGAGCCGGAAGTTCTCCGCGCTGAGGCGTTCGGTCTCCGCCTGCTTTGTCAACAGCTTGCGTTGCGATTCCACAAGACTGGCGAAGTCCCCATAGTAGATCAGCAGGATAACAATCATCACGGCGGCTACGAGCACCATGTTGATTGAAATCGCGACGAGTACGACATTTCGGCTCATCAGAAAAAACAGCGCGAAAGGCGCGACGACGATACACGTCACCAGCATGGCTGCGGCACGCATATGCATCAGGCAAAAGATGCATCCAACCACCGTGACTGACATATAGAACGCGACGTGGCACCGGGCGTATGCGTCACCGTAGGGGTACAGCAAAAGGCCCCAGGCGGTGAACGCCGCCCCGAGTACAACCGCGAGTCGCAGCGTGTTCTGGAGTCTGCGGGCAATCACCGCGTCGGGTAACTCGACGTTGCGGGCTCGCAGCCACAGGACGACCCGTCCGACGCACGCCGCGCAAAGAGCGAATGGTAGATAGATTGCCAACCAATGCGGCGCCACCCGGAAATGAGTAAAAACTACTGCCGCCGTATTGACGATGAGGAGCGCGTACAAGAGCGGAATCTGGTGCGAAAACGCTTCGTATTGCGAACGTCTTAGGTCAGCGCTAGCAGGGGTTTTGTTAATTGACCGAATCATCTGCGCGGGCGACCAAGCTGGACGGTGCGGTAAGTTTTTCTCATTCATATCATCCGGGAAAACTATTACGTCAGGCTGATGCAAGAAAAGTACAGGGTTGACGAATCGCGCAATGCGTAAAGCCGCGCGGTCCGACCAAAATACGTTATGCCTGAACGGCAAGGCGTTCAATATGAAGAATACCCGACTTCATGTTGGCGGCGGCGTAGACCCGACCGTTTCCGACGGTTCAGCGCCCTCGTCTCAACGATGAGATGAGCCAACGATGTGACGGTTTGCGAAGGACTTGTGCAATTCGGCAAGGCCGGCGTCAGCAAGACGCTTGATGCTGTGCTCGAGCCCTGTGCGGTGAAAGTCGCACGCAGGGTTACGGGGTCCTTGACCGATGCAGTTCAACTGTAGACCCTGGCCGCCCCCTCCATCGGGCGGCCAGGGGGCCTCTCAATGATTATCAACTTCAGTTTCCGAAGTCGATCGGCATACACTTGATCAGCCAGTTGGTCTGGCCGGTCAGTAAGCCCGAATCACCCGAGATTGAGCGATGTGATTAACCCTTCGCCATCACATCGACTTGCTGGTTATCCAGGCGCTTTAGCTCGATCATGGCTATTCCAGCTTGAATGACTGCATCGCATCGTTGAGTTCGACTGCACGATCACTCAAGGACAAAGCGGCGGCAGCCGCCTGCTCCACCAATGCAGCATTCTGTTGGGTTGTCGCGTCCATTTGCGAAATCGCACGGTTGATCTGTTCAATGCCTGAACTTTGCTGGTTCGATGCGCTTGCAATGTCCTCCATGATCTTCGTCACCCGGTTCACAGTCGCCACAATATCGGTGATGGCCTGACCCGCATTCTCAGCAAGTCCCGCGCCGCTTTCAACCTGCACCATGGACGCTTCTACCAGCATTCGAATTTCCTTGGCCGCGGCAGCGCTTCGCTGCGCGAGGCTACGTACTTCACCCGCGACGACCGCAAATCCGCGTCCGTTTTGGCCAGCCCGCGCGGCTTCAACTGCAGCATTAAGGGCAAGGATGTTGGTTTGGAACGCAATTCCGTCGATGACTGACGTGATTTCAGAGACCTGTTTAGAACTTGCCGCTATAGCACGTACATTGTCAACGACGTTCCTGACAACCGCGCCACCACGTATCGCTTGCGCCGAAGCGCTTGCTGCCACATCACTCGCCTCAGACGCGCTATCTGCGTTCTGTCTAACCGTTGAAGTCAGTTGATCCATCGCGGCTGCGGTCTCCTGCAGCGACGCCGCCTGTTGTTCTGTTCGACTGGACAGATCAGCGTTGCCAGTCGCAATCTCAGCGGCAGCCAGCCTGATAGCATCTGCGGTCTCCTTGACTCCCGACACCGTCTCAGCGAGATTATCACGGGTATATGCAATCGCTGACACGACGCTGTAATCGTCATGGGGAGTAACACGAATCTGGCCAGTCAGATCACCTTCCGCGATTTGTCTCGCGAGCGCCGCAGCGGCTGACGGTTCGCCGCCAACGGATCGGCTCACGCTACGGATAGTCAGACCAGCAAGCAACGAAATTCCGGCTCCTAGCCCCAGCAACATCAAGACGGAATGCAGCAACGTTTTATAGAAAGCGACCTGTATGTCATCCTGATAGGCGCCAGACGTCAGATCCCAGCCCCACGGCTGAAAGCGCTTCACAAAGGCTAGCTTCGAACTTGGCTCGCTGGCCCCCGGCTTGGGCCACCAATACTCCACGAACCCCGAGCCATTGGCCGAACTTCCCGCATCTGCGATTTCCTTATACAGGGGTGTTCCTTTCGCATCTTTGTAACCTGACTGGTCGGTGCCGTTGAGCCGCGGGCTCAAAGGATGCATCACCATGACTGAAGATGTGCTGACAACGGTCACGTAGCCGTTGTCTGCAGTTCGCAGATCGGCGAGACGTGACAATGCTTCGTGTTGAGCTGCATCCACTGAAATTGCACCCGACTGCGCGAGCCTGTTCAGGCCGGCAACGATCGAGTAGGTCGCTTCGACCACGTCGCGCAAGTCATGTTTCCGCTCAGCCAACTGGAGATCGCGGGTCTGCACTGCATTCCAGATGGTTAGAGCAAAAAGGCCAAGCCACGAAAGAATCAGCGGCATCCACAATTTCTGCCTAAGTGTTAAACCGTTCATCATTATTATTCCATTGCACTGCGTAAAGTGGCCCCCTGCGTCAAGACAGAGATGATCGGAATTTAAGCTGCATCGATACCACACGCAGCTGAACAGCGCTGCCCCGGTTCCACGCCGGCGGATTCGCCTGCGCAGCGTAGTGGAGCAGGCCAATCCGCCAGCTCTCAACTGAACCTGTCAACAAACCTCGCACCACCACCGCAGCCACTCAGATAGACCGCAGCGGGGGTCGTATCCGAGCGACTGATGAGGCCAGTGTTATGCGGTTGTCAGCGGCGAGCGAAAAACAACTGCGCATCGCGCCTCTTTTCGCAGACTTACTTAGCCGAAACAAAGTAACCGGACATGCGTCACCCCGCGTAACGGACTGACGGATGACGAAACATGGATCGGACCAAAGCCGGAATTCTCTGCAACGAGCGCAGAACTGCTCGAACACGCTAATTAAGATGTCCGGGACCTTTGATAGCAAGCTTGCCGATCTTGTGATGCTTGAGATAACCCCATACGAGTTCGTCCGGATTCAGGTCCGGCGAGTAAGCCGGCAGGAAGAACAGACAAAGGCGGTCATCCGATTCTGTGGCAAGCTTGCGGATCGCTTTGCAACGATGAACCGGATGACCATCGGCGATCAGGAAGACGGGAGCATCGGCGTTAAGTATCAGTCGCCTGACGAAGTCAACGTACACCGGGATCTTGAAGCTGCCTTCAAAGCACATGAAACGGAGTTGGCCCCGCGGACTGATCGCCGAGATCAGGTTCACTTTGAAGCGCGCGCCGGTGGTTTCGACCACCGGTGTCTGACCGATCGGTGCCCAGGTCGTGCCGCTGTGGTAGTCCGAGCGCACCGTCGATTCGTCGACGAAGAAAATCTGAGCCCCACAGCGTTTGGCCTGCCTGACAATCGCCGGATATTCGTCCCGCATCCATGACTCGACCAGTTCTGGGTCGCGTTGGTACGCGCGCGCCAGCGGCCGCTGGGGTGAAAGCCCGAGCTTCCTGAGCAGCCGACCGACCGATACCTCGGAGAGCCTGACGTTGAAACGTTCGCGAATCAACTCCCGCGCCATGTCTCGCGTCCACAACGCAAACTCGAACTTCATTTGCATCGGATTCTTCGTTGTGACCGTCTGATAGACAAAGCGGATCGCTTCGGACGACAGCTTCATTGGCCGGCCCGGAATAGACTTGGCTCGTAACGCTTCAATACCTCCTTCGCGCCACGCCGCCAACCACTCGTAAATACGCGGCCTCGAGAAGCCCAGCGTGCGAATCACGTCCTCCGGCGACTCGCCAGCATCGACTCGCTTGACCGCGTGGATCCGCATCTCTTCCCGCGTTGCATGTGAAAGCTGTCGGCCGTCGTCCTCGCGCATCACGCCTCTCCCCAAGCCCCTTTAAGCTTAGACCATGGTGTCGATTTATGTTCGCTTACTTATGCACTGGTTAGTAAGTCGAATCCTGGCTCGTGAAGGACTGTCACGTTGCACAGTCATCGTTTGGATACCTCGGGCCTTAGCCCGCGACAAGAATCGCATCCGGGGTCGCTCAACGCTATCGGTCAAATGTCCGACCCAAACGATCCTCCCAATACTGCTGTGTCACAAAGTCACGTGGAGTGACGCAGCACTACGCGCATGTCTGTAATCGCCGGGTGATGCCGGCCGCGGCGCCATCTACTGTGCGCCTCTGCTGCCTTTCCGGTTTCGGTGCGAGAAGTTGACAAAGCCGAAGACTAGGTAAGTGTCATCAGTAGATTGGCGAGCTCGACCGGCATATCAACCATCACCTCGTGACCGCACGGTACTGTGGAGACACGCCAACCCGTTTTTCCAATGACCTGCTTGGCAAAATACGGAAAGGGACTTGGATCCCATCCTTCGGCAAGAATGAACAACCGCTCTTCGATCACCGATCCGCGTCCCGTGAGAAGGATTTGCGTCTCGAACGTGGCTAGTGCCTGAGGCGAGCAACGACGGTCGACCCACGCGTGGCTTTTCGGTTCTACGTTCAAGACCGCTGCTGGGATTGGCAGTGTCATGCCACTGTTATCGGTCATCGCACTTGTTCGAAAGGCCGATAGAAATGCAGCGGCGTTCTCTTTGGATAGCGCCAGTTGAAGGCAGTCGTTGAGCGACTGCGCATGTTCGGGAACGAAGGCGTCCAGGTAGACTAGAGACTTGATGCGATCGCTCATGCGGTCGGCCACACCGGTAATGACCATGCCACCATAGGAGTGGCCTAGGAGGACGACATTGGAGAGCTCCTCTGCTTCCAGGACGCCGCACACATCGCGGATATGAGTTTCCAGCGTAATGTTTTGGTTGTTGAGATGCGCCCGCTCGCCGACGCCCGTGAGGGTGGGGGTGTAGACGGTGTGGCCGGACGCGCGCAACACAAGTGCGGTGTCGCGGTAGCACCAGCCGCCATGCCAGGCGCCGTGCAAAAGCACGAAAGTTGCAGGCGCCTCATTGCGTGCCCCCTGATTCCTGCGTTCCAATTCCATGTCGACTCCAGTTTAGTTACAGATACTCGGTTGGGCCCCGTACGCCCCTTGCCCAACTGAGTCGGTAACGAGGCGGTCGCCCGGTTGACCATCGCAATCGAGAGATGACTTCGATGACTGAAATTGGTAATTGGTCTATCAAGAGAAATACGGAGTGTGGACATCGGTGGCCGCAAAGCGGTTGAATCACTTTGCGGTTTCGGTAGGTATAATACTATACGGAACGAATTCCTATATGGCAACAACTGTCGTGAATACCTGAAGGGATGCCGGCGATGCGACGAGCGGCCATAAGCACCCAGCGCGTTTATGCAACATGGGCAGTCTCCGGGATTCGCAGAGGTTCACCTTTTCCGATCCAGTGACGCTGGGCATCGAGACCAGGAGGCGTTTAGAAAGCAGAGCTGGAGGCTGGCAGAGCCGCCCACGCCATTCAATGCTTGCAGAAGTCTCGTAACGCTTCCATGAGAAGACCGAGCTGTTTTTCGGCAAGAAAGCGCCCACATTTAGGCAGTGAACCACCGCGCACATTGTCGGAAACAGAACTCAGTCGGCGAACAATGTGAGGCCTCCACGGTCTATCACCGCCCAGTGCCAGAATCGGAACGGAGTCCGGTAACTTTCCTGCGTCGCGGTTTTCAATGGCATCTTGAGCGAATTGCCGATACATCTTCATCGCGGCTCGGTGTTCTCCGGGGCTCGTTACGGGGAAGTGTCAAACTCGATAGTTACTATCTCGGGCGGTCAAGAGAAAAACTGTAGAAGTCCCGTTGCAGTTTCAATGGGCGCCTCTTCGGGCAGAAAATGCCCGCATGGGATGGCGTGACCATCAACGACCTGCGCCCAGCAGCGCCATTTTTCCAACGGTGATTTCGCCGCTGGCGTCTCTTGTCCCCAAAGAACGAAGACAGGTGCCTCAATGGTGCGGACGCCCCGTTCCGATTCATCCAGCTCGCGGTCAAATGTCCATGCTGCCCGATAGTCTTCGCACATGGCGTGTATCGCGGCAGGGTCGCCGATATTCTTCAGATAGTCGGCAACGTTCGACGGATCGAACTGAAAGCCTTTGGATGCGTGTGCGCTCAACATGGTCGCGACGTAGAGGGAGGGATCGTTGCCAATCATGCGCTCCGGAAACGGCTCGTCGAGTGCTTGGAACGCCCAGTGCCAGAAGCGCAGTGCCGAATGCCGGTCGAGCGCGTCCATGGCATCGCTCGTCGGTACGATATCCAGCACCGCAAGACGGTCGATACGGTCTGGATGGTCCAGCGCGAGACGATAAGCGACACGTCCTCCACGGTCGTGTCCGGCCACGCTGAAGCGCTCGAATCCGAAGGCGTTCATTGTCGCTATCTGGTCTAATGCCAACTCACGCTTCGAGTAGGCGGAGTGATCGCCGCCGCCGTGCGGTTTGTCACTTCGGCCATATCCGCGAAGGTCGGGCACGACCACTGTGAAATGTTCGGCCAGCACTGGCGCGACCGCGCTCCAGCAGACCCGTGTCTGTGGCGCGCCATGCAATAAAAGGAGTGGCGGACCTGAACCGCCAACGAGCGAATCGATCGTGACACCATGACCGGGACACCGGCGCGCTTCGAATCCTTCGATATGACCTGTTTCCATATAACCTCATCACGCGCTGGTTGGCGTCGACCTAAATCTCAGGAAGTTCAGGATGGCATGGGCTGTCCTGACCGGACGCTCCACCGGAAGCCAGTGATTTGTATCGGCGATACGTCGCCCCGTCACGCCCGTTGCGAACTCTCTGGCAATCTCCGCCATTCCCGCACCATCAATGCTGTCCGCCGGAAGCAAGTACGGGTATCGGAAGATGCGTTTGCTTCCAGCGCAATGCATCGGCATGATCCTTAGGGAAGACTCTGTACCATTCGAGCGCAGAGCGCGTGCGTCCTTGCTGCGTGAAGGCCCTTGCATAAGTCTCGATGTCTTCCGTCGAATGATCGTCGGTACGCTCGAAAGGAAAGGCGGAGACATAGTCATATTCGCGTCCGTGGAGCAGCCATCCCGGGATGGTTCTCTTTCATGTGAAACGAAAAATGCCAGACACGCGGATCCGATAAGATCGCTTCCCACTTGCTCCAGCCCGGGATCGCTGAATCGAGGATGGCAAGATGTGTTGCCGCCTGACGATAGTTGCAGGCGACCGTCAGCGCGACAATCGCATCGATGTCGTGTCCGCATTCCGCGTAACGTTCGAAACCTGGCGCATGCATCATCTCGTGAATATCGGCGGCCATGGTCGCTTTGTCGTAACCGCCGTGAGGACAGTCGAAATAGCCCGCGCCGCGCAGCCCCGGCGCAATGACGGTATGGTTGGATGCAAGCAGGGGCATTACCTTTGCGCCACGCAAACCAGGTCTGAGAGACCCCGTGTAGAAGCACGACGGGCGGACCATCTCCGTCCAATACGACATGCAGCTTGAGGTTCTTTACCTGAACGACGCTGTGTCGATACTCCGCAGGGTCCATATCTATTCCTTGCAGGTTGACTATACAGTTTCATTCGATATGAATCGACCCACCACCCTGGCGAATTCGACAGGCTGCTCTTCCGGAACGTAATGACCACAGTCGTCAATGACGATCTCCGAGACGTTCGCCGCGACACGGCGAAGCGTTTGAGCGGAGGATGGCCCATAGCCCCATTGCGCGCCGACACTCAACGCAGGCATCGAAAGCGGTGTCTTGCCCCAGATGACGTTGTCTTGCCGGTCGAGCGGCAAGGCCCTGTAGTAACTAAAGGAGCAACGCAACGCGCCCGGGCGGGCGAGTGCCTGAGCGTAGACGTTGACGTCGTCGCTGCTGACCGAATCGGGGTCGAATACGCCAACGGTCTGCCGGCGCATGAAGTGGTTCACAAAGAGAAACTCGCGACCTGCGACGAGCGATTCCGATATGTCGCCGGCCATGTTGAAACCGAAGTGCCAGCTTCCCTCGCGCGATACGTCCATTGCTTCTTCCTGTCCGAATGCGGGAAGACTGCTTTCGACAAAGATGAAGTGGCTGACCGCGTTCGGCCACTGGGCGGCGTATGCATACGCAACGTGCCCGCCGAGATCGTGACCAACGATGGCCACCCTTTCTATACCGAGCGCTTCGATCAATTCATGAAGCCTGTGCGCGATGGTCTTCTTATCGAAGCCGGACTCCGGTTTCGAGGAATCGCCAAACCCGGGGAGGTCGGGCGCGATTACATCGAACTGCTCGCTCAGCAGAGGTATGACCCGCCGCCACGCCCAGGATGTTTGCGGCCAACCATGCAGAAGCAGCACGGTCTGTTTCGCGGTGGCTGATGTGCTGCGACGATAAGCTAGTCTTCCATCATGAAGACGGTGAGAGCGGAACTGAATGTTTTCTTGGGTCATCTCAATTCTCCTGCGAAGGTGGTGGCATCTTCGATGCTCGACGCTGGCATGTCGGCGTTCACGACATCGGCAGCGAAGATGCTCTTGATCAAAATGGCGACCATGCCGATCGCCATTGGTACGCAAAGCGCGCCAAACACTGCATTGAAGCTCCAGCCAGTCGCAAGCAGTACGCCCCCCATTGCCGCACCGCTGATGGCCCCGAACCGGCCTATACCCTGTTCCCAACTCGTACCCGTGGCGCGGACGAACGTGGGATAAAAGCGTGCGGCCAAGGCGACATAGCCCACGTTCAGGCTGTTCATGCAATAGCCCATCGCGCATACGAGCAGACTCGTGGCGATGAACGTGCGCTCGGTGACAGCGATGCACAGCGCACACAGGCCGGCGGCGACATGCGTTGCACAGAGCACCTTGTGAGGCGAATAGCGGTCCATGCACCAGCCGACAGCCAGCGAACCCAGTGCTCCGCCGGTCTGGCCGAGCGTCGCGATCAACGACGCATCGCCTAGGCTCATGCCTGCGTCCTTGACCATCAGCGGCAGCCAGCTATTGATGAGGTAGAGCGTAAAGAGTGTCGCGAATACGCCGACCCATAGACTCACGGTTCCGATGAGATACCCGCGCCCGACGATGATCGCCACCTTGCCTCTCCCGCTGCCCGCCATGTCGTCCGTGGTGCGGATGACCGTGCCGGCAAGCAGGACACCAGGCGCGAGCTTCTGCATGATGCGTTGAACCGCCAGCCTTTTGTCAGGGCGTGTCGCAAGAAATCGAACAGACTCCGGCAGCGCGAGGATCATCACGATCCCGAGTGCGATCGGCAGCACGCCGCCGGCGAAGAGAACCGCGCGCCAACCAGATAGTTCGATGAGGACGTTGCTCGCAACGCCGCCCATCGCGCCGCCGATCGCAAAGCCTGCGTACACGAGCGTGATCATAAGATTGCGATGCCTTGCGGGCGCATACTCCGATACCAACGTCGCAGTGTTGGGCATGGAGGCACCCAGACCGAGTCCCGTCAGAAATCGCAGCAGCGCGAGGGTCCATATGTCGTTCGCAAAGGACGACGCAAGACTGAAGAAGCCGAACAGAAAAACCGACGAGACGATGACCGCCTTCCTGCCGACCCGATCGCCTATCGGACCTGCTGCGAGAGCACCGACGGCGAGACCGAACAGCCCGCTCATGAAAACCGGCGATAGCGCAACGCGCGCGATTTTCCAGTCGGCCACGAGGGCCGGCGCAACGAACCCCATGGCAGTGGTGTCCATCCCGTCGAGGATCAACACCAGCAAACCCAATAGAACAACGCGAATCTGGAAGGCACACAACGGCCGGTCATCCAGGAATGTCTTGATGTCGATTTTTGATTCGGCTTCCACGTTACGTCTCCTATGTTCTTTATTTCATCACCTGCAAAACTGAAACATCGCATCGATGAAGCGCTCCGGCTGCTCTTCGGCAACAAAATGACCGGCGTCTGGAATCGATACGCTTGTCACGTTCGATGACACCGTGCCGAGCCGTTCGCCGACGCGGCCTGCCCACCGCTTTTCGCCGCCAATGGCAAGCACCGGGAGTTCGTCGGGAAGTCGTCCTGCACTGCGGTTGTCGATTGCGTCCTGGGGGAACTGGCGATACATCTCCATGGCAGAGCGAAACGCACCCGGCTGTTTGTAGGCCTCGACATACTCGTTGATGTCCGAGAGAGAGATCGAGCCCCGGCGGAATGTTTGCTGATTGATAAACGAGCTGATGTACACGTGCTCTCGCCCGCCGACGATCAAGGCTTCAGGTAGATCGCGTCTTTGATGAAAGGCGAAATGCCAGACATGCGGATCCGCGATCACCTGATCCCAATCGCCGATACCTGGAATGGTCACGTCGATGATCGTGAGCGAACGCGCGGGATAGCGGCTTGCGTAAGCGTAGGCAATCATCCCGCCGATATCGTGGCCGACGATATGTGCGGGCGCTCCATGCAGGCTCTCGACGAGAGCGTGGAGATCGGTAGCCATTTCGCGCTTCGTATATCCGACCGGGGGCTTGTCGGACAAGCCAACGCCCTTGAGGTCCGGCGCGACGACGGTATATCGCTCTCCCAGTTCAGCGATGACGTTATTCCAGCACCACCAGTTTTGCGGAAAGCCGTGGATGAGGAGCATCAGCGGCGCGGAACCCGGCGCCTTGCCACCAATCACGTAATGCAGGTTGACATCGTTTACGATTGCGGACCGATGCTCAAACGACGAGGGAATCTGGACAGCATCTTGAGATAAACGCATGGAAGGAAGGTCCGTTAACTGGATTAATCGAGCACGCTGCGTTTGAGCACGTCGGCAGACGTGCGCATATCTTCCAGCGGCGACGAGGAAATGATCTCGAGAATGGAAGTTGCGGAAACTCCGATTTCTTTCACCGCGCTCAGGATTTCATCGAAGCGGACCGTTCCAAGGCCGATACGGTCATGGCGCCACTGGGTGCGTGTCCCATCGGAAAGATGTAGTTGCCCGATGCGATTGCCCGATCGCCTGATCGCGTCGGGCTGATTTTCTCCGACGAATTCGGCGTTCGAGACGTCGTAGGCAATCTGAAGCCTTTCATGACCCAGCCCGTCGAGAAAGCCAAGCATTGCGTCCGTGGTCGGAATGGGTGTCTGTGGATGAAGCTCAACGAAGATCTTCTGATCGAGCCGTTCGGCAACCCGGACAAGCTGCTCCATGCTGTCTCGAAGGAGCAGCTCCGAATCCTTGCGAGGTGGAGGGAACAGCGAAGAGACCCTGCCGGGAACGACGACCACTGCGCCCGCGCCGAGGTCCGAGGCGAGTTGCATCGTGCGGACGTACAGGTCAATGGAATAGCGTCGGAATTCTCCGACGCGACTGACGAGATTGAGATCGAGCGCCGGAAGATTGAGCGACTCGATGCGAATGCCTTCGCGTCTCAAGTTGCCTGCCATGCCGGATCGATCCGCTGCGGAAAGCTCATCGGGCCAGAGATGACCGGGGACGACCAGCACGTCGAAGTCGTTCAAATCCAGCTTTTGCATCTTCCGCATCGCAGCGAGCGCCGTGTCTTGCCACATGAATGAGAAGGTGCTGCCTCCAAAGCCTTGTGTGATTTTTTCCATATGCTCCTCGCGTGTATTGCGCCGTCCAGTTGAAGTTCGATAAGTAGATACAATTGTGAACGCGTTCGTGGGTGGGAACAAGTGCTATTTTCCAATTCTGTTCTTCAGGGAGTGAGCAAGTCGACAGCTCAGCCCGCTTGACATTTACCGGACGCGATGTACCATGTTCCCATATATGAACAAGGACCAGATGATCATGCGCACGAATGATGTCGAGACAGCGAGTACCGTGAAGTCGGCGGACCGTACCCTGGACCTGCTTGAGCTTCTGGCTCAATGGGGCCGCGAAATGTCGCATACGGAAATAGTGGAGGCGCTCGACATCCCGAAGAGCAGTTTGACGAAGCTGATTCGCAATCTCACGGATCGCGGGTACTTGCGCTTCGTGGCCGAGACCAGAGGCTACCGGCTCGGCGACGCCATTCTTAAGCTCGCTCAGCAGTCGAACCAGGTGCGCAGTCTGATCGCCTGTGCGGAACCGGTTTTGCGCGACATCACGCAGCAGACCGCGGAATCGTGCGCGCTCAACCAGCTGAAGGGCGAACAGGTCGAAGTCGTCGCCACGGTCATCAGTCAGCAGCGCCTGCAATCGCACATGCGGCTCGGCGATCTCGCGCCTCTCTATGCCGTGTCTGGCGGCAAGGCGATTCTTGCTCATCTTCCTGACGTGATGCGTGAGGAGTACATGCGAACGGTCACCTTTGAGCGCTTCACGAAGAACACGATCTCCACCAAGAAAGCCTTGCTCGCTACGTTGGAGGACGTGCGCAAGAAAGGCTACGCGCATTCGTTGGAAGAGTACACGCCGGGCATCGTGGGTGTCGGCGTGCCCATCCTGTCGGCAAACGGTTTCCCGCTCGGCTCGTTGAATCTGGCGATTCCGGCCGTGCGTTATTCGAAAGAGATCGGCGAGCGGGCCATCGCCATTCTCACGACTTCGGCGGCACGGATTCAGCGTCAATACCTGGCGGAGTAACGCGCCTAGACGAGAAAGCGCTGCATCCTTTCCATGATGGTGCGCGCCTGTTGATCGAATGGGCGCCCACGTAATTCGCGGGTTGGGGCCTCGACGGCAAGCGTCAGGTCAGGCGGCAATTTCGCCAACAGTTCGCGCAAGGGGAGTTCGCCGTCGCCGGGTAGCAGGCGCGCAGTGCGCGCTTCCGTTCTCCGCCCGTCCACCGAATCAGGCGAAGTACGCGGGCCGTCGCATATCTGAATGTATTCGACGAGGCTTGCCTCCACATTACCGATATCCTCCACGCTGGCGCCGGAGCGAAACACCTGCAGCGTGTCGATCAGAATACGCGCGTTCGCCTGGCGGCTTGAACGGATCAGCGAAAGCGCGTCATCTAGTGTGCCGACAGGACAATAGGTAATCAGTTCGAGTCCGACGGTAATATCGAAGCGTGCGGCGGCTTCGCACAGTGCGCTGAAGTTGTCGACGAGGCGAGCGCGGTCGTCATCGAAGCCCACGGCCAGCGCATGCTTCGCGCCAAGACGGTGCCCTGCCTCCAGGGCCGGAAGCAAGTCTTCGATACGCGTACTGGCCTGTAACCAGATCGCTTCGATATCGAGCAGACGCACGCCAGTCGCTTCCATTCGAGCCGACAGTTCCCGCATGAGAACGGGATCATGTGCCACATCGATGATGGTATCCGCTGCGGTCGGCGCGACGACGCGCAATCCGTAGTAGTCGAATCCCCCGGCATGCGCGGCGTCGACGAGCTGCAACGGGTGTGCGTCGAGCATGGTCAGGTGATGCAAGGAAAGTTTGTGCACGATTCCTTCCGTTAGTTTCTGGTTTTGTCTGGGAGCACGAACCGGTACGCGATCAACGACGTGCCGGGCTCGACTTCGTGTCCGCCGGGGCTCGCACATCCCTCTATCCTTGAGAGCTTAGTGATCAGGGCATCCTTCACGCCGAAGACGACATCCGAGTCCAGATACGGATCGTCGTCGATGAAGACATGCGTCACGATGGTCTCGAAGCCCGGTGCGCTCAGTTTGAAATGTACATGCGCGGGACGAAACGGGTGCCGCCCTTGAGCGTCCAGCATCTCGCCCACGGGGCCATCGTTCGGGATAGGGTAGGCAGCGGGCACGACGGAACGATACCAGAAGTGTCCCGCCTGGTCAGTACGAAAGCGCGCACGCATGTCGAGCGCCGATTTGCCGGTGTCGCGCTGAACATCGTAGAAGCCGCGATCGTCGGCGTGCCACGTTTCTATCAATGCGCCCGCTATCGGATTGCCTCGGGAATCTTCGATCGTACCTTCGACGAGCAGTGCCAGCCCATCGGACTTGCGCGAGATATGCGCGCCGATCGGGAAATGCTCGGCTTCCTCCACATAGAACGGCCCGAGCACCGTGGTTTGCGTGGTGTCTTCATCGAAGCGATGATTGATCGCATCCACGAGCATGGATACGCCAAGTGTGTCCGACAGCAATATGAATTCCTGCCGCGTATCCGAGCACATCTGCCCGGTCCTCGTAAGAAAGGCGATTGCAGCTGCCCATTCCGCTTCGCTTGGTTCTATCTCTTTCACGAAGGCATGTAGGTGACGCACAAGCGCCTCGCTAATCTGGCGTGTGCGCGGGGTTGCGCAGCCACCCAGGCTGTCGAGTACGGCCTGGGTAATGTTGTCCTCATCGAAGTTTCGCATGGGCATCCTCATTCCATCGGCTCTGGAGGCATACCTTTCCATGCCTTTAGAAGCATTTGACCGAGCGTGTGAACGTCGGGCGTACGGGGGTTCGAGTAGGTGTTTTGCATGATCAGTTCCACTGCGCGGTCGATGCCCGATTCAGGCATACCGAGCGCTTCGAGCGAACGCGGCGCATCGAGTTCGGCGGCAAGATTGTATAACCCGGTCCACGCGTGCGGTGCATTCAGTGCGCGAGCAATGCGCGCCATCGCATGTGGCGCGGCATGCGCGTTGTAGGCGACGACGTGCGGAATCAGGATCGCATGCGTCTGCGCATGCGGGAGGTCGAACGTTCCGCCGAGTACGTGACATATCTTGTGATGCAAGCCCATTCCAACTGCTCCGAGGCATATGCCGCACAGCCAGGCGCCGTACTGGGCGAGGCGCCGTGCCTCGACGGACTGCGGTGACTGGGCGACGAGCGGCAACGATTCCCTCAGGGCCGCGATCCCTTCCTCCGCCGTCAGCGAAGTCACCGGATTGGCGTCCGACGCATAAAGTGCCTCGACCGCATGCGCGATCGCATTGAGACCGCTTGCGATACTCAGCGCGACAGGCAGACTCAGCGTGAATTCGACATCGTAGATGACGACCTCGGGCAGCACCTCTAACGTGCGCTGCGTGTGCTTCTGCCCATCGCGCGTCTCGCCGATAATTGGCGTCACCTCGGAGCCCGCATACGTCGTGGGCAGCACGATCTGCGGCAATCTCGTGCGCAACGCAATGGCTTTCGAGAGCCCTATGGACGAACCGCCGCCGATGGCAACCACGCAATCAGCGCGCACGCTTTGAGCGGCATCGAGCGCCCTTTGGGTTACATCCCAAGGCGTATGCATCGCGGCGCAGGCGAAGACGGCAGCTGATCCGGCATCGAACTGCCGCGCAACGTCGTCGCCGAGCGACGCCTGTTCGGGTGTCGTGACGATTAAAGGACGTGTGCATCCGAGTCTTGCACCTTCCGCCGCGACCTCCTTGCGCTTTCCCGAGCCCATGACGATGCGAGCCGGCAACGCGTTGTAGGTGAAAGCGTCAATCTGACCTCTCATGACAGGGTTCCCGTATCGAGCCACGCGCGGCCGCGCGCGTAGAGCGCATCGACAGCAGGGCCGGTGAGTCCGGGCATGTCGCGTTTGACGTCATAGCCGATCTTGGTCTGAATATACGCGAGATGACGATAACCTTCAGGGAAGCGGCCGAGTATCTCCGCATCGAGATTCAGCTTCACGCCGGTTTCGACGGGATCGATGCGGTCTTTCTCATAGATCGGCTGACGCAGGCGCAGCAGCCATTCGCCATCCAGTTTTTCATAGAAGTCGTAGAAGCGCCCGGTGCACACGACGTCGCTTCGGTGACCGTCCACGTCTCCGCGTTGCGAGATGGTCATCTTGGTCTGCGCGATCGCACGCGTACCAGCGAGATCGATGGACGTGCCACCGAGAAAATGCAGAATGCTGACGCCGCGTGCCCAACCCTCTCGCGTCACGCGAATGAACTCAGGTCCGCTGCCCTGAAACCAGGTGGCCATCATCACGCCCTCCGGATGCCACAGTCTCGCAAACCGTTCCCAGTCTCCTGCATCCCGCCACACGGCCCAGTTTTCAATTGCTTCGCGAATGGCCAAACGGTCAAGCATCACAGCGTTCATGGATGTCCTCGAGTTTATAAATGGGAATACGTTCACATAGTGATTTCTAGTGGGCACGGAGTCAAGCACGTTTTGCCAGTTTTCAGAGGCGAACGCATGTTTGTTCCCATACGTGAACGCGACTGGAAAATCCGTTGACAACCTGCTTGTTTGGATTCTAAAGTCACAAAACACAGATAGGAACATGTTCACATATACGCTCGATGCTGAGGGGGCTTTAGTCAAATGTCGGAAATCAACATCGCGGTAATCGGAGCGGGAGTCATCGGCAAGCGTCATATGCAGGAGGTCGCGAATAGCGATCAATGCAGGCTCGTGGCGATCGCCGATCCATCTCCTGAAGCCGAACACCACGCTGGTACACTGGGCGTGGGGCTTTATAAGGACTATCGCAAGCTGCTCGATACGGAGCGCATCGACGCGGTCATCGTGTGCACGCCAAACAGCACGCATGTGGAAGTCGGAATGGCGTGTATCGACCGTGGGATTCCGGTGCTGATCGAAAAGCCGATTGGCGATGACCTCGCAACCGTGCGCGCACTCGCCGAGGCAGCACGCTCTGCGCGCGTGCCAGTGCTCGTCGGACATCACCGTCGGCACAACCCGATGGTGCGGGCTGCAAGGAAGGTGATAAGTGAGGGACGCATCGGCAAGCTGGTGGTCGCCAACATCATGTGCCTGGCTTACAAACCCGATGATTACTTTGTGGTGCCTTGGCGTCGCCGCACCGGAGGTGGCCCGATTCTCATCAACATGATCCATGAGATCGATCTGATCAGGCACCTTTGTGGAGAGATCGTTTCGGTTCAGGCGGTATCGTCGAGCAGGACCCGGGCGCATGAAGTCGAGGATTCAGCCGCCTGCACACTCGAACTCGAGAACGGAATGGTCGCGAACATCAGCCTCTCTGACACCGCCGCGACGCCATGGAACTGGGATACCGCAGCCGGAGAAGACCGCCAGCTTTTCGATTACCGTCCGGTGCCAACACATTTCTTCGCGGGCACCAACGGCTCGCTTTCATTGCCGGACAGCACGCTCTGGTCATATGACGGTGAGAAAGGCCGTCATCGCCCGATTCAGGACGAGCGCATTCCAATGGAAGAAGAAAACGTCTATGCAAATCAATTGCGGCACTTCATTGATGTTGTGAACGGCGTGGTCGAACCGCTCATTGACGCACACGATGCCGTGCAGACGCTCGCAACAACCCTCGCTGTCGTGGAAGCTGCGCGGACGGGTCAAAAGATCCAGATCAGTGCGGATATCCGGTTCAGAGCCGGCGACGCCATTGCATGAAGCGGTGCATACACGAGTGAAAATAAATAAGGAGACGCAGGTGTCCGCTGCCAGGCAACTCAATGTTCAGGACTTCCTCGATACGCGTCCCTTCAGCGCTTTCCACTGGAAGATTATGATGCTGGGATTGACTGTGCTAATTCTCGACGGATTTGATGTCGTCGCGATGGGCTTCATTGCGCCAGCGATCATCAAAGACTGGAAGGTTGGTCAAACGGCGCTGGGACCAGTCCTGAGCATGGGTCTTTTCGGACTTGCGATAGGCGCCTTGACCGGGGGGCCGCTGGCTGACCAGTTCGGCAGACGGAAGCTCGTGATCGGTGCTGTTTTCTTCTTCGGCCTGATGAGCCTGCTTTCATCGTGGTCGCCGAATCTCGCGGTGCTGTCGGTCATGCGCTTCCTGACCGGCCTAGGACTGGGCGCTTCGCAGCCCAATGCGGCCACGATCGCGTCCGAGTATGCGCCCAGGAAGTATCGCTCGATCATGGTGACCGTGATCTATTGCGGTTTCACGCTCGGTGCCGCCGGTGGCGGGTTCCTTTCGACTTATCTCATCGACCGGCATGGATGGCAGTCGATACTGCTGGTCGGTGGTGTAGTGCCGATTCTCTTTGCTTTCGTCCTGGCGTTCGTGCTGCCAGAATCTGCAAAGTTTCTGGCGGTGAAACAGGATGGGCGCAACGCATTGATGCGCGTGCTCAATCAAGTCGAGCCTTCATCCGCCGACTCCTCGACCATGTTCATCGCCGCTGAGCGCGCACACGCGGGGCAGGGGGCTATCCGCCTCGTAGTGAGCAAACCTCATAGGACTGTCACGCTCGCGCTCTGGGTCGGCCTGTTCATGAACCTGATGACCGTCTATTTCCTCAATAGCTGGTTGCCGATCATGGTGACGGGCGTTCACTTTTCGCTGAGTGAGGCGGCGTTGGTCGCTGCCATGATGCAGGTTGGGGGCACGCTTGGAAACGTCGTCATTGGGTGGGAGATGGACCGCTTCAGGGCTCACAGGGTCATGATCGGCACGTTGCTCGCCGCAGGGGTTTTCACTGTGATTCTGGCAAAGGTGTCATTCACGCTCGCCGGTCTGATGATGACCGTGTTCCTTCTCGGCTACTGCACCAACTCGACCAACACGGGATGGACTGCGATGGCCGCGAACTACTATCCGACGGAGATGCGCGCCACGGGTACGAGCTGGATGACGGGCATCGGACGCTTCGGCGCCATATCGGGGGCATATGTCGGAGCGATCCTTTTGAGTCTGAACTGGAGCTTCGGCCAGCTCTTCATGTCACTCACGATACCGATCGGTACGGCGATCGTCGCGGCGTATATCGGCGGCCGCCGGAACAATACGGTGCTGCCGATGCTACAGAATGCGGCTTCGCATTGACTGGCCTGCGTCGGGTTGAAAGATCCGGCGCCAACATGGAAAAATATGATGACGATTAAAGATGAAAGATATTCTGTCGACTCACCCGTCGATGCGTTGACGCGTCTCTTCTATATCCTTGGTTCGCCCATCGCGCATGTTCGTGCACCGATTGTTTGGAGCGCGCTCTTCAAGCGCTACGGCGTCAACGCCTTGATGCTGCCTGCCGACGTCACCTCTTCAAATTTCAATACGGCGATGAAAGGGCTGAAGGCGACTGAAAACGTCGATGGTGCAATCTTCACCATGCCGCACAAGCTCGCGGCAATGGACCACGCCGACGTGTTGACGCAACGTGCGCGACGCATCGGTTCCGTCAATCTGCTGCGGCGACTTACGGATGGGACCTGGGAAGGCGACAACGTCGATGGCGCCGGTTTTCTCGCGGGCTTGCATGCGGATGGCGTGAGTCTCGAGGGCGCCAACATCTATTTGCACGGCTGCGGCGGTGTGGGCCGATGCATAGGATGGACGCTCGGAATGGAGAAGATCGCAAGCCTCACCGTCCATGACGCCGATGAAGGGCGTGCACGTGAGTTGGCGCGCTCGATTGCTACGATATCCAGCGCCCGTCTCGCAACGGGAATGCCGTCGATGAAGAACATCGATATCGCCATCAACGCATCGCCGGTCGGGCTGAACGCCAGCGACGCCCTGCCATTTCCCGTCGACGCACTGCCGTCCCATGCACTCGTCGCCGATGTGATCATGGAACCGCACACGACCGCGCTGCTTGGAGCTGCGCACGCGCGTGGACTCAAGGTTCATCATGGAAAGAACATGATGAATTACGCCATGCCGATAGCGGCGTCGTTTTTTGGTCTTCCGGCTTCTTTCGACTGGAACGGAAACGTCCTTTAAAGCCACTCGTTGTCGGGTCTTGGCGATTGCTGCTCCTGCCTGGGGCTTCAGCCGGGAAATACCTACATTGCGGGCCAATAGCCGTATGTGACGACTTTCGAATTGGGTCGGTCATTTGACCGATGCCTCAGAGATCAATCGAATGTCATGATGTCGTTCGAGCCACACCGATTCTCGAGGTGACGAAAGTCGGGTTACTCAGGGCAAAGCTCACAGGAATTCCTGGAGGATGAGTGCAATGTCGGTTCATCAATTCGTTGTTTTCATGGTTTTGAGCTGGCTACCTCGAGCATTCGGAGTTTGGGCCGCTCTTTCAGGAGCTCTCCAGCTCTACCATGCCGTCTGTCGCTGGAAGCGCTCCGGCGCACAATGGGGAATGATCTCGAGCGGCGCACGGTCGGCGCTGGCCGGAGTGCTGCTTTTAAGCCAGGCCATGGGCGCCGTCTACTTCCTGATCGAAGGATTGTTGTGGTCGGTGGGCGGATACCGCCGCAAGTGTATCGGGACATCATGAACGATCAACGAACCTGACGGGTGGTTGCCGCCCGGTTTGTCCGCATTCCGCCAAGTCCTGACAACCAAAACCGCCAGCAACACGCTGTCGGCTCGCATCGGAGAATGAGATGGATGACAACGATATTCCGCTTGCCAACGGCAAGGTGCAGTATAAGACGCTATTGCGCGAGGAAGGCTGCGCGATCCTGCAAACGACGGTTCAAGCCGGTGGTGAGACGCAATGGCATCACCACACGAATGTCAGTGATCGGTTTCTCGTGGTCCGTGGCGTCCTGACCGTTGAGTTGAATATAGACGGCCATGTTCAGAGCACCGCGGTGCGTGATTTTTACTCGGTTGAACCGGGAACCGTTCACCACGTGAAGAACGAAACCAACGACGAGGTCGTCTATATCATGATGCAGGCGGGCGGCGTACCGGACATTGTGCTGGCCGGGGGGTCTCGCTAAGGCGGCCCGGGAAGGGCGCGCGCAGCGCGTACTGAATCAGGCGAGTGCTGTCTATGACTCGGACACGCAACACCGTGCATCTAGATCAAGCCCATCGTCAACGCCTTGAGCGTCGCTGCTGCGCGTGTCGAACACTCGAGCTTGCGAAACACGTTCTCGACGTGGGTGCGCACCGTGCTCGGACTCATTGTCAGCTCCTGCCCGGCTTCCTTGCTGCTCGCACCTCGCGAGATCGCGCGCAGGACGTCGATCTCTCTCGCAGACAGACGCGGACCTTGCGGCGCACTCCTTGCCGCGCGTCTGGCGGTGGGCACGCGTTCCGCCACCAGTGCATTCACCACCTCGCGGCATAGCCGGCCGTTTGCAGCCTCGCCTTGCAACAGGTGTGCGGCAACCTCGTCGGCCAGAGCGGAGCGCCAAGGCCGCGTCGAGCGCAACGCAACCCACGCCACCGACGCAGCCAACACGCGAGCCTCCAACATCAGTTCCGGATTGCCAGCGCCGCGGAAATACCCCGAGCCGTCTTGTCGTTCGTACGCATACGACGCAAGTGCGGCGGCTTCGCCCAGCGCGCCGGTCTGCTTGCCGGCGCGCTGGGTCCAGTACGGCACCAGCCGCACCTTTTCCCAGGCGCTCGCCGACAACGGCCCGGGTAGGTTCCACACATTATTGGGCACGGCGGCCCTGCCACTGCCATGAATCAATCCAGCCCGATATACGAGCGAGCGTGCCGCGTCATCCGACGTGAACCGAGCGTAACATTCGGCAGCCGTCATTGCGACCGCACGCGAAAAGCCCGTCATCCACGGCAATTTTAGATCGATGACGTCGGCGATCAATTCCGTCGACGTCGTCCGTTGCATATCGGATGTCGCCAGCGCGACGTCAAAATCAGCCAGCGATTTACGCTCCAGTTCCGTCAGCCAACTTCCTGCGTGGCGTGTTGCTGTCGCTACGAGGTGCGCCGGATACCGTGCACCGGAGCGTTGTTCGATCAGCGCAAGCGCAGCTTCGACGCCGTAGGTGCGGCTGAACACCTCCAGATCACCGGCAAGCGCAACGACCAGCACGGATATCGGCACCTCCTCGCGTGCGAGTTGCGCGGGCAAGCCTTTGCCGTCCCACGTTTCGAAAATGTGGCGCAGCGCCGTTTCGGTCGCATTTGAAAGACCCATTATTCGCGCGACCTCGCCGGATACTTCGCAGTGAGTTTGCGCAAGCGGCATCATTGCGGCGCCGACTCCGCCAGTCACCTCGGCGATGCCGGGCCTGTCCTCAAGCATCGCGCTCCGGATCGCGATGTCGTCGCCTAACGTTTTTGCGAACCCTGCCGCGTTTGCCGTGCAACCCGACCAGCGTAGCAGCGACACCTCGCGGACCGTGTCGCAAGCCGAGGCCTCGAGTCCGGCCGCGTGCGCGAGCCGCACTGCCAGCCACCCGGTGCGCAACGAGTGGTCGGTCGGTTGTCCCATGCTCAGATCGCCGATGAAAGCGAGTGCTCTCACGGCATCGAATATACGCAGCGCGGCATGGCTGGCCTCAAGGTCGAACATCGGATTGAGTATGGAACGTCACGAGGATGGGTTAACAATCATACGCGACGATACGGGATGCTGCGCGACAGTGCTTTCCGATGATATCGGCATTCGGGTCGAACGACCGATGCCAAGGGGCATTGGCAGTCACGATAGGAAAACAGGATGTTGGGCGATCTTTGTTGCAACGAAACCAATGCGATCGACATCTGACCCGCATTCAACCGGGCGGCTATACTCGTCGCTGCTGCTTCAGTCCGGCAAGCGTCTCGGACGCGGGGCCTCAGAAGCATGGATGGCGAGTGAGAAGGCGACCAGAAAGACCATGCGATTCAACGCGCAGTACTACGCCTTTCTGGCCGAACCTCTCGATTATGAACGGCTTGACCTGGTCCGACGATAAGTCTCGCTGATCCCTTCCACGTTTGCAGTGTACGGGCGAATCAAAAAGCGACGTTTGTGCCGGGGAGTCTCTGCAAATGCACTGAATAGCACTTCAACCTTGTACACAAACTCTCGCAAGCGCACGCTCGAGGGCGAATCCGTAGAGCGGCTCCAAAGCCCGACTTTTAACGTATAACTGCGTTTCTCGGGCGAGTCTCTCGCCGCACCCCTGTTCTGTGCGCAAATCTCTTGTCGAAACCAGAACCTGTAGGAACTCCTTCTGCAATCGATCAAGCGTCGGACGGATGTCGCGTGCCAGATCGGCCCTTGGTTCATTGGGCGCTCCTCCGATTCGCCGCCATTGCGCATAAAGGCCGTATTGAACGAGCTTATTCGCTTCTATCTGATCGGAAAAAAAGTGAGTTGCCTCCTGGTCGGATATGCCTGCGGCGCGAGCTTCCGTCCTGGCAGTTGCCAGAACCTCTTCCTCTCGCGGGAGATCTTCGATTGCGGAGCCTGAATCCCATTTCACCAAGGCGACCTGCTTTGCAATGCTGAGTCTCGTTACTGTCAATTCAATCAATGGCAGGAACGTTTTCGCAGCGGGAGCTGACGCTGTTGAATAAGGCGCTGCGAAGAAGAGTGAAGCGGAGAGAGGAATGAATAGTGATCGAATGCTAAGAGATTTAATTGCCATTAACTGAACTCCTATTGAACGGCTCGCCATAGATATCCGCTTTTCAGTCACCGATAATCTCGTGTTTTCGTGTTGAGACAACTGCGACTACGTTTCTGGCAGGCCCTCAAATAGAGTTACGTCGTGCATGCTTCACATGTAACCATACGGCGGATATCAGGAAGTAAACTGCTCCAACGGCTGCGTAGCCCGCTATTCTGAAAATAGCGGGAGGCATTGTTCCCCCGCTTTGGCTAATGAAGAATGCTCCCGCGAGCGCGGATTGCGCTCCGCTTAGAATCATTGCCAATTGCGCCCCAAGATCCTTCCAACGGCGGACCGCGGTAGCGAGTTGAAGTAGCCCCGAGAGGATCGCCCAAACACCAAAGATTTCGAGTACCGGAGGCGTCCCTACGCTCAACGTCTGGAGCACTGCGAGCGTTGTAACGGCACTGACAGCGATGTTAATGGCCTGTGTCCGGTTCTTGCCCGTTCCACCGCTGCGCGACATGTCGATGAAATTGGCAAAAGCATCCCAGGCGGGATAAATGACAAGCAGAACTGCGACGCCAGCTGTAGCGTGCTTACCGATTAAAAATGCTAACGCCACCCAAACGGCGGAAAATGCTGCCCGGACGGAATAATATGATTTGAGCCATTGCGCTTCACGGGCGCTACTCGATTCAATTTTACGTTTAATCATTCAAACTCCTCAGAGACTAAGATCCGAAGTCGGAAAGCGCACTACGCAGTTGGAACGCGCGGTATTTCCTGGATGGATACCTGACATGTTGCCGCCGGCGGCGATGCTTTTAAACATCTTCGCGTTAGGTGCTCAATCGCGCCCACAGAAGTGGTCTGCGTGTTTGCTGCCAATGGATACATCGTTTGCGATATGCAACGTAAGTGAAGCCATAGAATGACATCGACGCGTGCCGAACGGCATCGGTCGAATGACCGAGGCCATTTCTCCCGTGCTTCGACACGCCATCACTCCAATCAGGAGGACTCGTCCTGGTCGGTCATTTGACCGATAGCGTTGAACGGCTCCGGATGCGATTCTTGTCGCGGGCTAAAGCACGAGTGTCCAAACGATAACCGCGCAACGTGACAGTCTTTCGCGAGCTAGGATTCGAACTGAGTCTGCGAGGAGAGGCACGATGCACAGTTGGCTTTCTCTCGCCGGTGACAGCCGCAGAACACGCTTCAGACTTTTAATACCGTTGACAGTGAGGCCGTCTTGACACACGCAACGATACATCCCGTATGGGTTCGCATCATCCACTGGATCAATGCAGCCGCTGTCATAATCATGTGCCTGAGTGGCTGGCAAGTGTATGACGCATCGCCCATCTTCAAGGCCATCTGGTTTCCAGCCTCCATCACACTGGGTGGCTGGCTAGGCGGTGCGCTGCTTTGGCATTTCGCGGTCATGTGGATACTGGTCGCGAACTTTGTAGCATACCTGGTTCTGGGCATTTTGACGGGACGCCTGCGCAAAAAACTCTTTCCCATCGGCATTCGCTCGATTGCCGCCGACCTGGTTGCCGCGCTACGCGGCAACCTCAGTCAGGACGATCTTAGCCAATACAATGCAGTACAGAAGTTTGCGTATCTCGTCGTGATCGCTGACGTCGTGCTCGTGGTGTTATCAGGCCTGGCTATCTGGAAGCCGGTTCAATTGCCGATCCTGCGAACATTGATGGGCGGTTTCGACAACGCACACATCGTCCACTTCGTCGCGATGGGCGTGCTCGTCGTCTTCTTCTCGATACATGTCGTGATGGTTGCGCTCGCGCCGCGATCTTTGCTCACCATGATCCGGGGCCGCTAACCGTGACTTCACGAAAATCCGTACGACCGCTCGACACCGCATCGATCATCAAGGATGCAGAAAAGGAACTGCGATCAGCCGCACGCCGCCTGTTTGGCAAGCGAATCCTGACCATGGGCGGACTCGCGCTACTGTCGGGCTGCGATTTGACTAACGAAGAATCGGTCGACACCATGCTGCGCAGAATGTCTTCATTCAACGATAGCGCGCAAGCCCTGCTGTTCGATCCGCGCAGACTCGCGCCGACCTATCCTGAATCGATGATCACGCGACCATTTCCGTTCAATGCCTTTTATGACATTGACCAGGTACCCGACGTCGACCCACGCGTTTACCACCTTGAACTCAGTGGTCTCGTCAAAGGCAAGCGAATCTGGACGCTCGACGAACTGCATGCGTTGCCGCATCAGAGCCAGGTTACGCGGCACATTTGCATTGAAGGTTGGAGCGCAATCGGCAAGTGGGGTGGGGTGCGATTTTCCGACTTTCTCTTGCGGGCCGGCGCCGATACAACTGCAAAATACGTCGCACTACACTGCGCCGACAACTACTGGACCAGCATCGACATGCCGACGGCGTTGCATCCGCAGACGCTGCTCACGCTGACCTATGACGGTAGCCTGCTGCCCGCGAAGTATGGCTTCCCCATGAAGCTTCGCATACCCACGAAGCTCGGCTACAAGAACCCGAAGCACATTGTAGGCATCACCGTAACCAACGAATTCCCCGGTGGCTATTGGGAAAACCAGGGCTACAACTGGTTCGGTGGATCCTGAGCCACAAGTCGCAAAGATCTCCTCAACTCAACAAACCCTACGGAGCAATCATGTCAATCCGTTTCAAGCTCGCTGTTTCCTTTGTCGCAATGACGCTCGCCGGTGCAGCGTTCGCTCAGTCCCCAGCCGGCAAGCCCGAACGACTCCGTGGCGAGATTGTGTCGTTCGCTGGCAGCACCCTCAAGGTGCATCGGCGCAGTGGGGACACCGTGACGATCGAAATGCCAGAGTCGTCCGGTGTCAACGCCGTAAAGGCGATCAAGCTTTCCGATATCAAACCGGGCTCTTATGTCGGCGCGGCTGCCATGCCCGGCCCTGATGGCAAGCTGACCGCCAGGGAAGTTCTGGTCTTTCCGGAAGCCGCTCGCGGTACGGGCGAAGGCCACTACGCGTGGGATCTCGGCGCGAACAGTACGATGACGAATGCCAACGTGGATACGGTGGTGCAAGGCACGAGCGGTCGCGATCTCAAGGTTTCATACAAGGGCGGCAGCAATACCATCACCGTGCCGGACAACGTTCCGGTCGTGACGCTTCTTCCGGCGACCCGCGCTGAGTTGACGACGGGCAAGAAGGTGTTTGTCGTGGCAATGCCGATGACGGGCGGCACTTATGGCGGTCAGTTCGTCGTTGTCGAAAAGGACGGCGTCGCGCCGCCGATGTAAGCCTGCAAGGAGTACGGCGTGCTTCCGCCCGGCATCGTGCTGCACCAACGCCTTACTCCTTTCGTTCGCCTCTCCTATCGTCTCGACAAAATCAAGGCAGGTCCGGATCGCGTGCAAACGAAGGCGAATCGGCTACGGCGTCGAACTGGACGAGTAGGGTACCGACGATGAGCAAGCCGAAGAGCATTGTTGCACCAGATCCGGCATCCAGCCCGCCACTCGTTCTCGCCGTTGCCTTGAACGCCGGCGAGTGTGTCCGTCGGTTTCGCTTCGTCATCTTCTGGTTCGTTGTTGCGGGCCCTTACGGCCGACTCACGCCCCGGTTTTTCCACTTACCGACCAGTCTGAATCCCCCGTGCCATCTCTCTCGAGTGGCTGCGGGTCGACCCCAACGTCTCAACGACGGCGCTATCCCGGACAAAACTATGAACATGGCACCCGCATCGATCGGTCGATTGTCCGAAACGCCCCACGCAGAAGATTCAGTCCGCTATATGTTACTTACCGGCGCGAGTCGTGGGATCGGACACGCAACTGTAAAACTGTTCCAGGAACACAACTGGAAGGTTTTCACCGTTTCGCGACAGGCCTTCTCCGACGACTGCAAGTGGCGAGCTGCGCGGGAGTCGCATATTCAGGCGGACCTTGCGGACTTGAATTCCGTCGAGAAGATTGCCGACGAAGTACGCCGGCGGCTTCCTGACGGCAAACTGCACGCGCTCGTGAACAATGCCGGGATCTCACCTAAAGGCGAAGATCGAATGCGACTTGGCGTACTCAAGAGCGACATCCGCACGTGGTCGACCGTCCTCAACGTCAATCTGGTCTCCAATGCCTTGCTCGCCCAGGCTCTCTTTCAGGAACTTGCACGCGCCAAGGGCGCGATTGTCAATGTCACCTCGATTGCCGGCTTCAAAGTCCATCCCTTCGCAGGTACTGCTTACGCGGTGTCCAAGGCGGCACTTTTCGCCCTGACGCGAGAGATGGCTCATGAGTTTGGATCAGAGGGCATACGTGTCAATGCGATTGCTCCTGGAGAGATTGATACCTCGATCTTGTCGCCAGGCACCGAAGAGATTGTCAACAAGGAGATTCCGCTTCACCGGTTGGGTAACCCTCGCGAGGTGGCGGAGACAATCCATTTCCTTTGCGGGCCGGCGGCGTCCTATATCAACGGCGCCGAGATCCACATCAACGGGGGGCAACATGTCTGACCCGCCGGGCAACCGTATCGATAGCCCTTCGGTGATCGAATCACGGGTGGCCGCGCGGGCTCGCGGTATTCACGTGATCCGGGCTTCGCGCAGGTTCTGTCGCGGTAAGGCAAGCGGATCAAGCAAAGATGATACGGGACTAGCGGAACGACAGAAGTGTCCAAGTCCATCGGCGACCATCCGCCCCAGGTCGAAGGAGGTGAGCTCGAGAGTCTTGCCAGTGACAGATGGCACCTCAACGGAGCTCAGGCCGTACCTTGCCGCAAGCTCGTGCGGCGGCTCGGCGCGCTGGCTCACCCGCGAGGTCAAGCCGGACGGTGTCGAGGCATTCGCGAGCGAGTGGACAGTCCGCGCAACGACGTTATCCGGAAAGCCCCGCCGCGCGTGCTCAGCGATCTCCCTGTTGAACGCGAGGGAGGTACCACGCCGTGGAGCAAGCCGATGCGCGACCAGACGCAGTGTCGATGTTTTTCCCGCACCCGCGTTAGCCTTGATCTTGAGATTGTCGCCGCTGCCGGACGCTTCTACGATGGCTTGCTGCTCTGGCGTGGGTCTGAACGGGGCTGGCATGGACTCGATGTGGGCCGAAAGACCATCAGTTTGCCCCGGCCACCAGTGAAATTGTATGCCGGAAAGAAAAAAGCCCGCGCGAGGCCGGCTTGATGTCGGAATAACTCATTGAGAACCGAATTCGGCGGCCCCACGGAGCCTCAAGAATCTGGAAAAACACGCATTGCGGCGTTTGATATTTGGAACCATAAACGTGCACCTCACGTGCCTTGGAGTCCCCTCTGACGCTCGTCGGCATCGGACAGGGTTCGGCCACGAGGAGACAGTCGTCCGGCGCTACCGAATGGTCGGTCATGGCGCCATGGCGGCCATCTAGAGCCTCGGAGAATTGGATGGACGACTGCCAGGTTTCCTGCGCGGCATGGGCATCAGGGCACGGGGTTACGAATTGAACAAGTCATCGACAATACGTCGTCCCGCACTATAGCCGCCCATCAGCGCATCAGCCTCACTGAGGAATGGCTTGCCTTGGGATTCGCCAAAACGCAGCGGGGAGAAGACGGCGACAGATGCACCGGCCTTGCTAATCCTCACGACCGCCACAAATCCGACGCTGGTTGTCCCCTTGGGTCCGGCCTTCCAACTGAAGTCAGTCTCAACGGCCACTTCAATATCGAATCCGTGATAGTGATAAGTGCGGCTCATGGGGTCACCCGGTCCACCTGCTGCGACGTCCGCAGTACGTCATCCAAATCCGGAATGCCGATGTGTCGGAAGAAAAGCTCCACGATGCCACGAGTAGGCACACTGGAAGAAAGCGTCGCGATTTTGACCGGGGCGAACCACCTGCACCTCGCAATTTCGTTGCTGGGCTGTGCGGTCAGGTGAGGCCCCACCTCAGCGAAGAAGACATGGTGCTGCGTGTTGAAGCCGTTAAACTGAAAAAGATACATTAGCTCATCTGCGACGAGCGTGGTCTCTTCTTCCAGCTCCCGCAACGCGGCTTCATGGGACGCTTCGTCCCGACGGATTCTTCCGCCCGGTAGCGCCCATCTCGACCTTTCCCTGGCAACCAGCAGAATACGGTTGTCTCGGACACACAAAACGGTTGCCCTCTCTTTCATTGGTGTCTGTCTGTTTGATCGCAAGACTCTAAAGACCTCGATGATAATTTAGGTTGTTGAAGGCGTCATTTTGGACGCGTACGCTACCTTCAGACCGTGCGAATGCGGAACTCGCAGGATGCGGCAATCAGGAAACGTCGGCGCGGAACGGGGAGTATAGCGATGAACATGTCTCACAGATTAGGAAGCTCTGGTACGGCCGGACCGGTTTGGGGGCTTATCTTTGGCCTGTTCATGACAGCAATCGGAATGAGCCTGTGGTTTTATGCGACGTTGTCGGTTCCTCCCGGATGGCAAGATGAATCGTTGGCCGTAGCGGCCACGCTCGTTGGCCTGTTTTTAGCCGTCTACGCCGGGCGTGAACTCTGCCGCAAACGTCGGTAGATCGCCGGTCAGCACTATGGATGTTTCGATTAAGTCGCTCTACGCGGTATGCTGGAGCGCGCGGACTTTGCCGCTGGCAGGTGTGCGCTGAAGTTGAGACGTTGGGGGACTTCGCTGAAAGTCCCTCACGGGTCGAACTGTGCCGGACAAAGTGACTTTGCCGAGCCGTCCGAGCGGCGATAGTTCAGGGGATGGAATGACAGGCGCAAGACCTGTCAGATATGGGTTGCTCCCCTTTGCTGTAGCAAATCTTTAGCGCGCGAAACTTCCCCACTTACAGCAGCAATCGGCAATTCCGCCGGGCTGGCTCGCGTACTCATCCGACGAAAATCGGCCATGAGCGGCCGCTGGCGATGTGCGTCACTGTGACGTTCGAGCGGCTGCTTCGCCCCCGATCGAGACAGTGAACCAGGCGCGCGACAGCGGGCTGCGCGTCGCTGGTGGCAGCGCGGCACAATATCCTGCTTACGGTGGCAAAAACCTAACATTCATGCGGTTTCCTCTGCCTGAACAACTACACGGGCCGCCTTTTACCGGATAAATTAACTTCGGCTTTACAGATGCGACCCGCCGAAACTAGAACAGGACGAGAAACATGCTTGAATGTACTTCCTGCGCAACAAACGCCGTCGTGGACTGGGCACGCGTGCGCGAATCGTATCCCGTGCAGCACCCGCTGCTCAATCTGAACAACGCAGCTGTGAGTCCGCCGCCGCTCGTCGTCGAGCAGGCGGTGATCGACGCCTACCGGTTCGTCAGCAAAAATCCCGACGTCAACATGTGGACCGGACTAGACACAAAACTTCCGGACATCAAGCGGCAGTTAGCCACGATCGTAGATTGCTCCGCCGGGGAGATCGCACTTAATCGGAATGCAAGTGAAGGACTTAGCGTTGCGATTTTCGGCATCCCGTTGTCTGCCGGAGAGCGGGTGCTAGTGTCTCCATGGGACTATCCGAGCGCACTTGGCGGCTGGCAACAGCGTCAGGCGCGCGAAAATATTGTCGTCGACACGGTCGCGTTCGATCTGCTCGCAAGCGATGACGAAATCGTCGCCGCCTATTCGTGCGCAATGCGTCCCGACACGCGCGTGCTCCATCTGACGCACATGCTTCACTGGACGGGGAGAGTGCTGCCGGTCGCCCGCCTGTGCGCGCTCGCGCGGGAGCGCGGCATCATCACCATCGTCGACGCAGCGCAATCCTTCGCGCAGATGCCCGTCAGCTTTCGCAGGCTCGGTTGCGATTTCTTCGTCACGAGCCTGCATAAATGGCTCGGCGCGCCCGTCGGCAACGGCATGCTGATTATTAATCGACAACGCATAGGCGAAACCTGGCCGTTGCTCGCTCCGTTCGATGCCACGCCCGACACAGTGGACAAATTCGATCACTGGAATCTCGGCACCTATAACTCGGCGTTGCAAGCCGGCATAGAACCGGCGATTCGCTTTCATCAGGCGATCGGCGTCGCGAACATTCATGCAAGGTTGAGTGCGCTGACCCGCTACTGGACCGCACGCGCCGCGGACATTGACGGCTTGCGGATTCACACGCCGCTCGACACCGAGACGCTGGGTGCGGTGAGCCTCTTTTCTATCGACGGAATCGATGCCGCGCGCCTCGAGCGCACATTACGGCAATCGTTCTCGATTCATGTTAAATATGCGTATTTCGGCGAAGCCGAACAGGGTTTTCGGTTGAAGGCGAGCAAGGTTTTTGCTGAATGACGAACACGGATTTCGGTTGAAGCCGAACGAGAA
>NZ_JARESS010000044.1:0-72257 GCF_046027915.1 Paraburkholderia sp. RL17-347-BIC-D | reverse complement strand
TAATAAAGGGTGGTCTTTACCCCGGGGGGGGGGGGCGTTAATTTTGGGGGCCGCCCCCCTTCGCTTTTTCAGGACCGGTATCATGGGGCATGATTAAGCCTTATGAAATCGCGCAGGAGAGAAGAATCGTGCATGTCGGGGAGCGTTTCAACAGCATTACCCACCTCGTCGGCGCCGTGCTGTCGGTGGCGGGTCTTGCAACGCTCGTGACGATGGGCGCGCTCGACGGTGACGCGTACAAGGTGGTCAGCTTCAGCGTGTACGGTGCGATGCTGTTCGTGCTGTATGCTATCTCGACGCTTTACCACAGCGTGCGCAATCCGCGCGTGAAAGCGGTTCTGCAGAAATGCGACCATTCGGCGATTTACCTGCTGATCGCCGGCAGCTACACCCCGTTCACGCTCGTCACATTGCGCGGACCGTGGGGCTGGTCGCTATTCGGCGTAAGCTGGGGGCTTGCCGCTCTCGGCATCGTGCAGGAATTGACGCTGGGGCGACGCACCCGCAGCGTTTCGATGGTGCTGTATGTCTTGATGGGATGGCTCGCGCTCGTTGCCGTCCGCCCGCTGGTACAAGCCTTACCGGCAGCGGGTACCGCCTGGCTCGTGGCCGGCGGAGTCATCTACAGCGCCGGCATCTACTTCTTCATCAACGACGAGCGCATCCGGCACGGACATGGTATCTGGCACCTGTTCGTACTGGCGGGCAGTCTGTGTCAATTCGTCAGTGTCGCGCGCTACGTCGCGTGACACCCCACGGCGGCGAAATGCAACTTAAGGCCAGTCAACGTGTCTGCATAGCGCGTTGAAGCATTCGGCACGCGTTTCCCGCGTGCCGCCGATTTCTCTGCGAACGGAACTGGGCTTCGGCCTCGAACACGCCAAGCGGGTGTGTTCATGCGGCATTTATGCCTGCCGGGCCCATGTGTGCCGTTCGCAAAACTGCATTGCAAAGATCTTTTATGTCTTTTGATTCCCTCGGCTTGTCCGAACCGTTGGTCCGCGCTGTACACGAACTCGGCTACACCACTCCGACTCCGATCCAGACGCAAGCGATTCCCGCCGTGCTCAACGGCGGCGACCTGCTGGCCGGCGCGCAAACCGGCACCGGCAAGACCGCCGGCTTCACGTTGCCGATCCTGCAACGTCTGAACTCCATGCCCGCCGTTGCAACCGGCTCGGGCAAGCGCGCGGTGCGCGCGCTGATCCTCACGCCCACGCGTGAACTGGCCGCGCAGGTCGAAGAAAGCGTGCGAGCCTACGGCAAGTATCTGAAGCTGAAGTCGACCGTGATGTTCGGCGGCGTCGGCATCAATCCGCAGATCGGCGCACTGCGCAGCGGCGTGGATATCGTCGTCGCGACGCCGGGCCGTTTGCTCGATCACATGCAGCAGAAGACCATCGACCTGTCGCATCTCGAGATTCTCGTGCTCGACGAAGCCGATCGCATGCTCGACATGGGCTTCATCCACGACATCAAGCGCGTGCTGGCGAAGCTGCCGCCGAAGCGCCAGAACCTGCTGTTCTCGGCCACCTTCTCCGACGAGATCAAGACGCTCGCCGACAATCTGCTCGACTCGCCGGCGCTGATCGAAGTCGCGCGCCGCAATACGACAGCGGAAACGGTCGCGCAGAAGATTCACCCGGTGGATCGCGACAAGAAGCGCGAACTGCTCACGCATCTGATCAAGCAACACAACTGGTTCCAGGTGCTGGTGTTCACGCGCACCAAGCACGGCGCCAACCGTCTTGCCGAACAACTGACCAAGGACGGCATCAACTCCCTGGCGATTCACGGCAACAAGAGCCAGTCGGCCCGTACGCGCGCGCTCGCCGAATTCAAGGACGGCACGCTGCAGGTACTGGTCGCGACCGACATCGCCGCGCGTGGCATCGATATCGATCAACTGCCGCACGTGGTCAACTACGATCTGCCGAACGTGCCTGAAGACTACGTACACCGCATCGGCCGCACGGGCCGCGCGGGCGCGACGGGCGAAGCGATCTCGCTGGTGTGCGTCGACGAACTGCAATTGCTGAAGGACATCGAGAAGCTGATCAAGCGTCCGGTGCCGCAGGAAGTGATCGCCGGTTTCGAACCGGACCCGACCGCAAAGCCGGAACCGATTCTGCGTCGCGGCCTGGGTGGCGGCGGCGGTGGTGGTGGTCGTTCGCCGCGTCAGGGTCAAGGCGCACCGAAGCGTGACGACGGTCGGCGTGACGGCGCGGGTTCCGCGAAACCGGCGCAGCGCTCGGGCCAACGCCCCGCAAACGGTCAACAGCAGCCGAAGCCGCAGGGCGCGAAGCCGGCCGGCAACGGCGGCCAGCCGCGTCGTGACGGTCAGCGTCACGACGACCGGCCGCGCGCCGTCGCGCATGAAGGCAGCGCCGCGCAGCACGCGCCGCGCAAGCCGCAGGGCGCGAAGCCGCAAGGCGGCAATCCGGGTGCGTTGCTGGGCGGCGCCAAGCCGCGCAACGACGCGCCGCGCGGTGGCCATCCCACGCGCAGCGGCCAGCGCGGCCGCTAAGCGTCGAAACCGCCCACTTGTTCGCCGTAGTCCTTGCGTTTGAGGACTACCGGCCGGCACCGGCTGCGGCTTGCTTCAGGTGCTCGATCTGCTGTTCCCATCGGTCGAGCACCGCCTCTCCCTCCTCTTCCAGCTCGAACGTAATGCCGCTCGTCAGGCGCGCATAACGGACGCTTTGCGCGTCCGCCGTGTCGATCGAACCATGCAGATAGACGAGCCCACTGGCATCGCCAGCGACACTCGCTAGCGGCGTCATGAGCAACTGCACCTGATAGAACGCCTCGTCGCAAACAAAGGTGAGCGCTGCGCGGCCGCTCTGCGCGATGGCGCGCGTCGCCCTGGCTTGCGGCCACAACGCGATGCACAGCGTGCGCGAATCGGGCGCATACAACTCGCCGACGCCGAGCAGCGACGTGCGCACATGGCCATTCGAATCGACGCTCAGCAGCGACGCGGTGAAACCCGTCTTGCTGGCGAGCGACGAACCGTCGAACAACGCGCGCACGGCATCGGGCCATTCATCGAACACGTTCTGTTCGAGCGGACGTTCGGGTGCGGGGGAATCGCTCATGATGTCGATCCGGTGAGAAGTGAGCCAGCCTGCATCATGCCTTGAAAAGCAAATGGCCCGCATGAGCGGGCCATTTGCAACACCAGGCATTTACGCCATGCAATCAGCGAAAGAACACATGCTGCGTGATCTTGGCGAGCGGGTAATGCACGCCTGGCTGAATCCGCGCGGGCAGATCGAGCGGCTTGAGCAGCATCTTCACACACATGTCGGCCGACAGATTGCGCCGCACCAGCGCATTGATCCGCGCCGCGCGCTCGCGGTTATAAGTTGAGTCGTGCACACGCTCCGGATAACGAGTCGCGAAGACGTGGCGCAAGGCAATCTCCGAGTCTTCGTTCTTGATCTCCATGACGCGGCGCATCAGCGCACCCAGCACCGCAAGCCGGCCGTTGCCTTCGATCTTGTTGTACTTCTTGAAGTACTTGAAAAAGTGTTTGTAGTGACGCACTTCGTCGGTGCGGATGTTGTCGGTGATCTGCTTGAGGACCGGCTCGTCCGAGCATTCGCCGATCGCGCGATACAAGGTCGCCGTGCCGGTTTCCACCACGCAGCGCGCGACCATCTCGAGCGCGCGGGTCTTTTCGAAGTCCTCCACTGAACAGGTCAGCGAATACTCTTCCATGAAATTACGAAAGGCCGTGTCCCAGTCGAATTCGGGCCACACGTAAGCGATATACGTCTTGAGCGCGCGGCCATGCTGCAATTCTTCCGGCTCCCACTCCTGGTTGAGCCAGGCCGAGACTTCAGGATCGCCGTTGAAAAACGTGCTGAGATTGCTGGTGTACAGATCGGAGCCGCTTTCGATAAACGAGGACGCGCACAGCAGCAGCAGCAAATCTTCGTTGGCGACGGCCTTTTGCCGATCAATGCGGGTGAGGTCGATGTCCTCGATCCGCCAGGGCATGACATGGTTCAGCTCTGTGTGCATCGTGTCTTGCTCCGAAAGCTGTATCGACTCGCGGAGCATGCTCGAAACCGCCCGCTCTCGGCCGGGCCGGTCCGCCGTGTCTGATACAGCGCCTTGAATTAGAGTTAACCCCTTGTATCTTGCATCTTAGTCGGTGTTTCGCAACTCTGCAGATAACCCAGCACAGACCATGCCGAGCCGCCGCAGTTCCAATTGCGGGATAGTCCAAACATTCGGTCGGACAAAAGCGCGGCGCGCAAGGCACAAAAAAAGCCAGCTCGAAGAGCTGGCTTGAGTCTGTGACGATGCCTCGTCAAGCAGGTTTGGCGGGCACGGCGGCGCTTTGATCAAGCGGCGCGAGGCTCGCGATCAGGCGATCTGAACGCCTTGCATCAGTCGTACGCGACGCATGCGCCAGGCAACGGCTACGAGCGAGAGGCCCGACAGCACCGCGGCGATTAACACGTAGTAACTTGGCGCAAGTTTGTCGCCGGTCAAATGAATGAACGTCTCGACGATCGTGGGCGCGAAGCCGCCGAAAATCGTCACGCCGATGCTGTAACCGATTGAAAGGCCCGTCGAGCGCACCTGCGTCGGAAAGATCTCGGACATCAATGCAGGCATCGGGCCGGAATACGCCGCCTTGAAAATGCCCGCCGTGCCCTGCAACAACAGCAACCACCCGATGGTCGGATGAGACTGCAGCAACGCGAACATCGGATAGATCAGCGTCCCCATCAGAATCGACGTGGTTAGCATGATGCGAATCCGGCCGATGCGATCGGACAACGCGCCCATCACCGGCGAGAGCAGGAATTGCAGGCCGCCGTTGAGCACCACCACGCCGAACGATGCCGCTGCAGGCATGTGCAACTGCTTGACGGCGTACATCGGCATGTAGAGCTGCAGCACATACACGCCCACCGTGGATTGCGCGACGATGCCCACCGCGAGCAGCAAATTGACCCACTGGCTGGCGAACGACGCGTCCTTGTCTTCGCTCACCGTCGAGCGAGCGCCGGCCGCTTCGCGCGCCTCGCGCAGCGCGAGGAACTCCGGCGTCTCGTCGAGATGGGAGCGGATGTAATAGCCCACCGGACCGACCAGCAAACCGAACACGAACGGCATGCGCCAGCCCCAGTCATTCAGTTGCGCGGGCGGCAGCCACGCCGTCAGCAGCGAGCCAAACGCGGCTGCGGTGATCGCGGCGAGCCCCTGGCTCGCGAACTGCCAACTGGCGTAGTAGCCGCGGCGCGACGCGCTATGCTCGACCATGAAGGCGGTCGCGCTGCCGAACTCGCCGCCCACCGCGAAGCCTTGCACGAGCCGCGCGAGCAGAATCAGGATCGGTGCAGCGATACCAATCGACGCATACGGCGGCATCACCGCCATCGTGAAGGTGCCGACCATCATCAGCGCGATGGCGAACGTCAGCGCCGCCTTGCGGCCCTTGCGGTCGCCGTAAATGCCCAGCACAACCGCACCCAGCGGCCGCATCAGGAACGAAATGCCGAAAGTGGCGATGGCGAGCAGCGTGGAGAGCCACTCGTCCTGCATCGGGAAAAACTGTTTGGCGATGATGGTCGCGAAGTAGCCGTAGACCAGGAAGTCGAACCACTCGAGCGCATTGCCGACCGACGACGAAAACACGATCCGCCGCACCATCGCTTTGGAAAGCGGCGCGGACGCGGAATGAGGGGAAGCTGTCGCCGAGGGCGACGCGTGGGTCTGCATGATGTCTCCTGCTCTGTCTGATGCTCGATGCCTGCTGCCTGGCGTGCGGGAAGCGCCGCCGGCAACCGGTGTATTTGATTCGCGCGATGCCTTTGCGAGGGCAGTCGAGAAAGCGCGCCGAGTGCGATGGCCGCTGTATCGCCTCCGCACGCGGCGAAGCGCCGCCTCAGGCGGCACGGCGCGTCGCGCGTGGATGGCTTTCCTAGAACCCCGCAGCCAACCCGTCACGGCGGCTGTCGCTGGCCGCCACATAGCCGCGCTCCGGATCATTGCGATCGAGCTTCCAGATGTACTGGCCGGAGCCGAAGTCCATGTACGGATCGTCGACCGACTTGATCGTATGGCCGAGCTTCTGCAAGGCCTCGGCGGTCTTCGGATCGAGCGTCGATTCGATGTCGATCGTGAAGTCGCGATTGACCTTCCAGCGCGGTGCGTCACACGCGGCCTGCGGCTGCTGACCGTAGTCGAGCATCCGCACGATGGATTGCAGATGGCCTTGTGGCTGCATGTCGCCGCCCATCACGCCGAAGCTCATCACCGCTTCCTGCTGGCCGTTCACCTGCTGCGTGAGGAACGACGGGATGATCGTGTGGAACGGCCGCTTGCCGCCTTCCACTACGTTCGGCGATTTCGGGTCCATCGAGAAACCGCAGCCGCGGTTCTGCATGGCGATGCCGCTATCCGGCACCACGATGCCCGAGCCGAAGCCCATGTAGTTCGACTGGATGAAGCTGACCATCATGCCGCGCTCGTCCGCCACCGACATGTAGATGGTGCCGCCGGCCTTCGGCATGCCGAAATCGAACTGCGTGGCGCGCTTGTGATCGATCAGTTTGGCGCGCGAGGTGAGGTACGCGTCGTCGAGCATCTGCTCGGGCGTGACCTCCATGGAACGCGGATCGGCGACGTAGCGGTAGACGTCGGCGAAGGCCAGCTTCATGGCCTCGATCTGCAAGTGCTGCGATTCGACGTTGTCGACCGCCAGTTCCTTCACATCGAATTTTTCGAGGATGCCCAGTGCGATCAGCGCCGCGATGCCCTGCCCGTTCGGCGGAATCTCGTGCACGGTGTAGCCGCGATAATCCTTGCCGATCGGCTCGACCCAATCCGCGCGGTAGTTGCGCAGATCATCGGCGGTCAGCGCGCCGCCACCTTCGCGGGCGAACGCGGCGATCTGCTCGGCGATCTCGCCTTCGTAATACGCGCGCGGGCCCTGCTCGGCGAGCTTGCGCAGCGTCTTCGCGTGGCCGGGGAAGCGCACCAGTTCGCTCACTTCCGGCGCGCGGCCGCGCGGCATGAAGGTTTGCGCGAAGCCCGGCAGGTCCTTCAGTTCCGGCACGGCGGCCGCCCACTTATAGGCGACGATGCTCGCCACCGCGTGACCGCGCTCGGCGATTTCGATGGCCGGCTCCATCAGGTCGGCGAACGGCAGCGTGCCGAACTTCTGATGCAGCGCTTCCCAGCCGGCGATCACGCCGGGCACCGTCACCGCGTCCCAGCCGCGCTTGGGCTGCTTCGCGAGTCCGTTTTCCTCGCCATATTTGCGCTTGAAGTAGTCGACGTTCCACGCCGCCGGCGACACGCCAGAGGCGTTCAGGCCATGCAGCTTCTTACCGTCCCACACCAGCGCGAACGCGTCGCCGCCCAGCCCGCACGATACCGGCTCGACCACCGTGATGGCGGCTGCTGCCGCGATCGCCGCATCGACGGCATTGCCGCCTTTCCACAGCATGCGCAGTCCAGCTTGCGCGGCGAGCGGATGCGAAGTCGAAACGATGTTGCGCGCGAATACAGGCAGACGCGGCGTCGGGTAAGGGTTTTGCCAGTTGAAGCCAGTCATGTCGAACACTCTCGAAAGCGCGGCCCGGCTTGTGGAAAACGCCGGAAACCATTGGAAAACAGATCGAACGCGGGGATGAGACGGGGTGAAGCGCGAATCAACCGCGGAACCTTGGATTGCATCGTGATCCGGCTCAAAAAACAAATTCATTTATCAAATGAATAAATGCGTAATCTGCCTGAATAGATCGACGCGCGGTCGTCTCGTATCCTATGCATGTCGCACGAGTTGGCAGACAAGGCGCGCGATGGTCTTACAATACGCTCACCCCCGTTCACGCTTCACTCGCTTACCGGCTCAGCTTGGCGGGCCGGCGGCGGGCAACGCAGACAAGAAACCCACGAACCGAGACACATGACCCGAGACCCCCGCCTGACTCTCAATGCCCGGCAACAGGAACTGCTGGAGTGGGTGCAACGCGACGGCTTCGTGACCGTGGACGACCTCGCGGCCCACTTCGACGTGACGCCGCAGACGATCCGCCGCGACGTCAACTGGCTCGCCGACATGAACCTGCTGCGCCGCTATCACGGCGGCGCGAGTCTGCCGACCAGCTCCGAAAACGTCTCCTATACGGCGCGTCAGCGCATGTTCCATGACGAGAAGCGGCGTATCGCAGCGCTAGTGGCCACTCACATTCCCGATCAGGCCTCGCTCTTCATCAACCTCGGCACCACCACCGAAGAAGTGGCTCGCGCGCTCAATCGGCACCGCGGCTTGCGCGTGATCACCAACAATCTGAACGTCGCGAGCATGATGAGCGGCTATCCGGATTGCGAGGTGCTGGTGACGGGCGGCATCGTGCGGCCGTGGGACAAAGGGATCGTCGGCGAACTGGCGATCGATTTCATCCGGCAGTTCAAGGTCGACTTTGCGATCATCGGCACGTCGAGCATCGAAACGGACGGCACGCTGCGCGATTTCGACACGCGCGAAGTGCGCGTGGCCGAGGCGATCATCCAGCATGCGCGCACCGTTTTTCTCGCCGCCGACAACTCGAAATTCGGCCGGCCGGCGCTGGTTCGCCAAGGCCATCTCGATCAGATCGACGCCTTGTTCACCGACGTCGCGCCGCCCGCCGAAATGATCGAGACGCTCGCAGCCGCCAACTGCCAGGTGTATATCGCCGACTGACGCCAGGCGTTCTCCGCCATGCTGCAGCGCACGCAAAACTTCGAGTGAAATCAAGGATCTGGCCGCGACTCCCAACCGCCGGTGAGGCGCCGAATTGTCAAAGGGAGAATTTACTGGGGCGGATTTGGTGTTTAACGTGCGGTTGACTACACTCCAGGTTCCCCGGCGTACGTTCCGCATTCTGCGTAACGCCGGTACGTGAAGCTGTCGTGTGAATCCGTACCTCCCGCCTGATCCTTTGCGGACCTCACTGGCATGAGCCAGTCGCCGGCAAGGCCGTCCGCGTTTGCTTGACATGGAGAGAAACGATGCTGAGTCCGCATGAATTCGCCACGTTATTACTCGTCAAGGACGCTCCCAATCAAGTCGACATGGAGCGAGAAGAACTCGACGCCCTTCTTGAACGCCAGTTGGTTCAACTCGAACGGCTCGCGTCGGGCAACGAACAATGGCGCGTGACTGAAAGCGGCGATAACGCATTGCGGGCCATCAAGCGTCTTTCCTAGTTGTGCTGGTTTCATCGCGTCTTGCGGCCGGACGGCGCAGTTGGCGTCCGGCGCTGTGACGGCGCGTGCTCTTGCTGCTTTGAAATCTTTCTCTTCGTGAAAAAAGCAGGACGCCACCCGGCGTCCGCTTTATTGTGCCCAAATCATTTACACAGTAAATTGACGCGACGGACTTTTTGCCCTCGCGCATGCCCAAAACCCTCTCTCCCGACGATATCCAGCAATTCCGCGAGGCCATGCGGCGCGTGGCCGAGAACGCGTTCGCCACACGCGGCGGCGAGGGCGTGACGATGCGTGAACTGGCGAGAGAACTGGGTTGCAGCGCCATGACGCCCTATCGCTACTTCCGCGATAAGGACGAGATTCTCGCGATGGTGCGCGCCGCGGCGTTCAATCGCTTCGCGGCGCGCCTTGAAGCGGCCGCGAAGACCGCCACCGAAACGGATCACTCCGTGGTGAGCGAAGCGTACGTAGCGTTCGCGCTCGACGAACCGCACGCCTATCGGTTGATGTTCGATCTGGCTCAACAGGCAAGCGACTACCCGGAACTCGCCACCGCCTCGCAGCGCGCGTGGCGCATGCTCGGCACGCACTTCGAACGGCTGGTCGAAGCGGGCATTCTGGAAGGCGATCCGCAACTCATCGGCTACGCGTATTGGGCGAGTCTTCATGGCTTCACCATGCTGGCGCTGGCCAATCAGTTGCCATTGCCACAGGCGCAGCAACCTGCCGGCGCCGACAATACGCCGACGCGCGAAGCCGTGTTCGCGCAGATTCGCCGCATGTTGTGGCGCGGTGCGCAGCCGCAGCGCGGCTAGCGCTTACTGCGCGCGAAGCGGACCGGTTCAACGAAAAGCGACAAGCGAATTGAACGACGGCGCTCGCGCTTAGGCCTCAACCATTGCGCAAAGTCGGATCGACGGCCGCGCGCCAACTCAATGCCTTGGCGCGCTGGTCGGTAAAGAACGTCACCCACTGGTTACGCAGTTGCGGATCGGTGCTCGCGCCCTGGCTCGCGTAACGCTGCGCGATCGACGTCTGGAACGCGCAGAAATCGTCCTTCGACAGCTTGCCGCCCCGGTTCGCCACGTACGCGTCGAACATCGCCGCGTAGACGCCTTGCGCGTCGTTGCCGTAGTCGACCGGCTGGGCACTGCACATCTGCTGCAACGACACGAACGACGGCGCGCCCCTCGTTCCGCTCAGGCTCGGCGAACTGACACACCCCGCGAGAAGCGTAGCGGCGCCGATCATCAAAAGTCCACGCATGAATTCACCTCGAAATGGCTGCTCCCAAGAGTATCGTCCGTGGCCGCGCGTTGCGCCACTACCCGGACAGCCGTTAGAGGAGCGTCCAAACAAACCGAACTTTACTTTTTCGAATATGTTCATTAAAGTTCGAAAACGAACACGATCAGTTCGATAGTTTTTCCAAACGATTTTCTGGATACGACGCAGGGGACACAGCAGGTGACGCAAGGCTCGAGATACGATTTGCTCGTCGTGGGCGGCGGGATCAACGGCGCAGGCATCGCTCGCGATGCGGCGGGCCGCGGCCTGTCCGTGCTGCTCTGCGAACAGGACGATCTGGCGGCGCATACGTCGTCGGCCAGTACAAAGCTGATCCACGGCGGCCTGCGCTACCTCGAATACCGCGAGTTCGGGCTGGTGCGCAAAGCGCTGCAGGAGCGCGAAACGTTGCTGCGCGCCGCGCCGCACATCATGTGGCCGCTGCGCTTCGTGATGCCGCACATGCCCGATCTGCGCCCGGCCTGGCTGATCCGCGCCGGTCTCTTTCTGTACGACCATCTCGCCAAACGCGAGCTGCTGCCTGGCTCGCGCGGCATCGTGATGCGCAACCATCCGGCGGGCGCACCGCTGGTCGATTCGATCAAGCGCGGTTTCGTGTACTCGGACGGCTGGGTCAACGACGCGCGCCTCGTCGTGCTGAACGCGCTGGACGCCCAGGAGCACGGCGCGAAAATTCTCACGCGCACGAAACTGCTGAGCGCCGTGCGCGCGGGCGGCGAATGGCGCGCGCAGCTCAAGCGCCCGGACGGCACGATTCTGGACGTGCGCGCCGGATCGATTGCGAACGCCGCGGGACCGTGGGTCGGCGAACTGCTGCAAGGCGCGCTCGGCCGCGCCGCGACGCACAGCGTGCGGCTCGTGAAAGGCAGCCATATCGTCACGCGGCGCCTGTTCGAACACGACCACGCGTATATCTTCCAGAATCCGGACAAGCGCATCATCTTCGCGATTCCGTACGAACACGACTACACGCTCATCGGCACGACGGATCTCGAATATCGTGGCGACCCGTCGCAAGTGGCGATCAACGCTGAAGAAACGCAGTACCTGTGCGAGTCGATCAACCGCTACTTCAAGCAGAAGATTTCGCCGGCCGACGTGCGCTGGACCTATTCGGGCGTGCGTCCGCTGCTCGAGGAAGAAGGCGCGGACAACCCGTCGGCAGTCACGCGCGACTACTCGCTCGAACTCGACGCGCCGGCCGGCGAAGCGCCGCTGCTGTCGGTGTTCGGCGGCAAGATCACCACCTTCCGCAAACTGGCGGAAGAAGCCGTCGACAAACTCGCGGACGCGCTGCAGCACGGTGCGTCTTCGTGGACGGCCGGCGCGCCGTTGCCCGGCGGCGACATTCCGAACGCCAACTTCGAGCGCTTTCTCAGCGAATTCAAGCAGCAGCATGCCTGGCTGCCGGCCGATCTGGCGCATCGCCTCGCCCGCGCCTACGGCACGCGCGTCAAGCATGTGGTCGGAATTGCGCGTTCCGTGGCCGAGCTCGGCCGGGCCTTCGCGCCGGGCCTCTATGAAGCGGAACTGACTTACCTGCGCGATACCGAATGGGCGCGCAGCGCGCAGGACGTGCTGTGGCGCCGTTCGAAACTCGGCTTGCACGTCGAACCCGGCACGCTCGATTCGATCACACGCGATATCGACGCGTGGTTCGCTCGCGAACCCGAGCGACAGAGCGCATAGTCAGACATCGCCCACGCGACGCGCTCGCTGCATCTAACCAAACCGGATCGATTCACCCTTCGGCTGGACCAGGCGGGGCCTCACCATCACGTGTTGTTGCCCGCTTAAAACAACAAGCCGTTCCCGTCGCCGGCTATCCGTCCGGCGATTCATAAAACGCATGGAGAAGAGACAATGCAGGACCAGTACATCCTCGCGCTTGACCAAGGCACCACCAGCTCGCGCGCGATGCTGTTCGACCGGCTCGGCAATATCGTGTCGACCGCTCAAAAGGAATTCCAGCAAATCTATCCGCGTCCGGGCTGGGTCGAACACGATCCGCAGGAAATCTGGTCGACCCAGGCCGGCGTCGCCGCCGAAGCCGTGACGCGCGCCGGCATGAACGGCACATCGATCGCCGCGATCGGCATCACCAATCAGCGCGAAACCACCATCGTGTGGGATCGAGAAACCGGCCATCCGATCTACAACGCGATCGTCTGGCAGGACCGCCGCACCGCCGACTTTTGCGACCAGCTGAAGGAACAGGGCCTCGAAGAGAAAGTCCGCGCCAAAACCGGCCTGCCGATCGACTCGTACTTCTCGGCGACCAAGATCCGCTGGATTCTCGATAACGTCGAAGGCGCGCGCGAAAAAGCCAAACAGGGCCGCCTCGCGTTCGGCACCGTCGACAGTTGGCTGGTGTGGAATTTCACCAAGGGCGGCCTGCACGTCACCGACGTCACCAACGCGTCGCGCACAATGCTCTTCAACATCCACTCGCTGAAGTGGGACGACGAACTGCTCGAGGCGCTCGACATTCCGCGCAGCATGCTGCCGGAAGTGCGGGCTTCGTCGGAAGTGTACGGGCCGACCAAGACCACCGTGTTCGCTTCGAAGATTCCGCTCGCGGGCATCGCCGGCGACCAGCACGCCGCCCTCTTCGGCCAGATGTGCACGGAGTCGGGCATGGTGAAGAACACCTACGGCACGGGCTGCTTCCTCGTAATGAACACTGGCGACAAGCCGATCGAATCGAAGAACAATCTCGTCACCACGATTGCCTGGCAGATCGGCGACCAGATCAATTACGCGCTCGAAGGCAGCATCTTCATCGGCGGCGCCGTGGTGCAATGGCTGCGCGACGGCCTCGGCATCATCAAGAACGCCGCTGAGATCGAAACGCTGGCGCGCAGCGTGCCGCATTGCGACGGCGTGTATCTGGTGCCCGCCTTCGCCGGACTCGGCGCGCCGCACTGGAATGCGCGTGCTCGCGGCACGCTGTTCGGCGTGACGCGCGGCACGACCTCCGCGCATATCGCGCGCGCCGCGCTCGACTCGATCGCCTATCAGTCGCTCGACGTGTTGAAGGCGATGGAAGCCGACTCCGGCATTCGCATCGGCGAATTGCGCGTGGACGGTGGCGCGTGCGCGAACAATCTGCTAATGCAGTTCCAGGCCGACATTCTCGGCGTCGATGCGGTGCGCCCGCAGGTATCGGAAACGACCGCGTTGGGCGCGGCTTATCTGGCCGGTCTCGCGGTGGGTTATTGGAAAGACGTCGACGAACTGCAAAACCAATGGAAGCTCGACCGCCGCTTCACACCGGCCCTGCCGCACGCCGACGTCAAGGAATGCCTCGACGGCTGGAAGCGCGCGATCCGCGCCGCGAAGGCCTGGGCCGATACGCCCTGAGCGCGTCTTTTACCCCTTCTCTTTCGACAATAAAGAAGCCGCTTATCCGGCGGCTTCCCTAACAACTATATTTCGGATAACCAACGATGTCTCCTTACATTGCTGAATTCATCGGCACGGCACTTGTGGTGCTGCTCGGCGACGGCGCCGTCGCCAACGTGCTGCTCGCGCGCACCAAAGGCAAAGGCGCCGACCTGATCGTGATCGTCATGGGCTGGGCGATGGCCGTGTTCATCGCCGTCTACGTCACCGCGTCCTTCAGCGGCGCTCACCTGAATCCCGTCGTGACCATCAGCCTCGCACTGGCCGGCAAGTTCGCGTGGGCCAAGGTGCCCGGCTATATCGCGGCGCAGATGCTCGGCGGCATGGCCGGCGCGCTGCTCGTGTGGATGGCGTATCGCCAGCACTTCGCGAAAGAAGGCGACGCCGACGTGAAGCTCGGCGTGTTCTGCACCTCGCCCGCGATTCGCAGCGTGCCGCACAACCTGCTCACCGAAATGATCGCCACCTTCGTGCTGATTCTGGGTGTGCTGTATCTGGCTTCGCCGCAAGTCGGTCTCGGCGCGCTCGACGCGCTGCCGGTCGGCCTGCTGGTTCTCGGCATCGGCATCTCGCTCGGCGGCCCGACCGGTTACGCGATGAGCCCCGCTCGTGACCTGTCGCCGCGTTTGATGCACGCGCTGCTGCCGATTCCGGGCAAGCGCGACAGCGACTGGCACTATGCGTGGATTCCGGTTTGCGGTCCGTTGCTGGGCGGTGCGGCGGCAGCGTGTCTGTATCTGTACCTGCATGTGCATTGAGTTGGGCGCGCAGATAAAACGCGCCTGAGCATCGACGGAAAGCGGCGGCGCGCTCACGCGGCGCCAAAGCACGTATCATGATGCTTTCACTCTCCGCGCATGAGCTTGCAATTGCCTTTCCCATGCGCTTCGCTTTCCGTTTCCAGGCATGATCGACCACCTCATCTGTGACTGCGACGGCGTGCTCGTCGACAGCGAAATCATCGCTGACCGAGTGATGCTCGAAACGCTGACCGCCACCTTCCCCGGCCTCGACTTCGAACCCATCGTCAAGACGGCCTTCGGCCAGCAAACGTCGCGCTTTCTCGAAGGCATCGAGAAGTCGTTCGATATCACGCTGCCCGCGAATTTTTTCGACACCATCGAGCACAACGTCGAGCTCGAACTCGCGGCTTCGCTCAGCCCGATCAACGGCGTGCGCGATGCGCTGCGCCGCGTCACGTTGCCGGCCGCCGTCGTATCGAACAGCCGCATGGCGCGCGTGAATGCGTCGGTGCGGCGCGCCGGTCTGCAGCAGATTTTCGGCGAACGCATTTTCAGCGCGGAACAGGTGGCGCGGCCGAAGCCCTATCCCGATGTCTATCTGTTCGCCGCGAAGACGCTGGGCGTGGAACCGTCACGATGCGTCGTGGTGGAAGACAGCGTGGCCGGTTTGAATGCCGCGCGCGCGGCGGGGATGAAGACGATCGCTTTCGTCGGCGCGAGCCATATTCCCGATGGCTACGCGGACGCGCTGCGCAAGATGGGCATGACGCGCATCATGCAGCATATGGATGAATTGCCCGCGCTGGTCGAAGCGGGCGTACGCGGCGAGTTCGGCGACGTGCAGTCGTAACCGTTCGCACCAACGGCTTGCGGCAACAGAAAAGCCGGCTGAAAACAGCCGGCTTTTTCGCATCAGCGCTGCAAGCGAGTGCGCGCCTCATTTCACACGCGCGCACGCCTCGCCCATCAAGCCTCGTCAGCCACGCATTCGCGCGCCTGCGCCAGCGCCTGACGAAACTCCACCAGTTCGGCGATGGTCAGCATCGGCAGATTGTGTTGCGCGGCGAAGCGCTCCACCTCGGCGCCGCGCGTCATCGTGCCGTCCGGGTTCATCAGTTCGCACAGCACGCCAGCCGGTTTCAAACCCGCGAGAATCGCAAGATCGACCGTGCCTTCGGTATGGCCGCGACGCGCCAGCACGCCGCCGGGTTGCGCACGCAACGGGAACACATGGCCAGGGCGCACGATGTCGGCGGGCTTCGCCGTGTCGGCGATCGCGGCGCGAATCGTCGTCACGCGATCGAGCGCGGACACGCCGGTGGTCACGCCGTCGCGTGCTTCGATCGAAACCGTGAACGCGGTGCCGTGACGGCTTTCGTTGTTGACAGCCATCGGCGGCAGTTCGAGCGCGCGGATTTTCTCGTCGGGCAAACACAGGCACACGATGCCGCTGCATTCGCGGATCAGCAACGCCATAGTTTCGACGGTCAGACGCTCGGCGGAAACGATCAGATCGGCTTCGTTCTCACGGTCGTGGTCGTCTTGCAGAACGACGGCGCGGCCATCGCGCATGGCTTGCAACGCGGCGGCGATACGCGGCGGAACGGCTTCGGTGTCGAGCAACGGGAGATCGAGGAATGCGCTATCCGCAATCGTCGACGGAGCAGGAAAAGTAGCAAAGGTCATGATTGAAACGCTCATCGCAAAAGTTGGGCGAGAAACGTTTCAGGGCATTGCAAACAGACAAAGACGCGCCGTTGAACGCCGCGCAAAGCGACGCTCGCGCACCGCCTCAACCTGCAAGCGGCGCCACGGAAACGAACATGACTATCTGCACATCTTCTTCCATCCGGACTCTAACCGTCGGCTCTGGCTTCTCACCAGATCTGCTGACCCCACTTCAGTCTTTCCTGTTCGGAAGACCGCACTACGTGGGCGCTCGCGGGCTCACCGGCTCACGCTTTCGCGTTGCCGGCCTACCGCCGGTGGGGAATTTCACCCCGCCCTGAAGACGCACTGATTGCCGGATCGACCGGCTGGCAAAGCATACAACAGTCGCGCCGCACGTGCAGCGCAACCCTACTGATCAGACGGAAATCTCTGACTCCGACCACATCGGTCCGCAAACGATGCCGGTCAAACCGGCGCGGCCTCGCGCTGCGGCTCGTGGTGCGCGGGCACGTCCCAGCGCGGCGGCGTTTCCGCCTTCAGCGTGACGCGAAACGCGCGCGCTTCCGTGTCGCCGGGATTGCGCAGGCTATGCGGCTGGTCGGCGTCGAACACGATCGCGTCGCCGGTGGCCAGCAACTGGCGTTGATCGTGCACGCTGACTTCCAGCGTGCCCTCGCTCACCACCAGATTCACCGTCGTGCCCGGCGCGCGGCGCGTCCCGGCTTCGGTGTGCAACGGCGCGATCCGCAACTCGTGAAACTCGGCGGCGGTCGGCTCGGCGTCAGGATAAAGCGGCCGGGCGGAATAGCGTCCATTCGAACTGACGACGCGCGACGAGCGCTCCGCCGGCAAATGCTCGAAGCCGTTGGTGGCATGGCGCCGCAAAAAGGCCGCCACCGACACCTTCAACGCGGCCGCCACTTTGCATAGCACCTTGATGGACGGCACGCTGCGCGCCGACTCGATCTGCGCGAGCATCGCGCGCGACACGCCTGACGCGCGGGCCAAAGCGTCGAGCGACAGTTGCCGCTCGGCGCGCAAACGGGCGAGATTCACGCCGACGAGATGTTCGAGTGCATCGAAGGGTTCAGCGGCACGCGGCGACGCATCGGTGTCAGCCGTGGGATCGCGAACCAGCGCAAGCGGGGAATGCATGATTGCCTCCAGGAGCGCCGCCGGACGGCGGGCAAACGGTTAGTGGAAGCAAGATAGCATCGCGCCCCGCCGCGCCCAACGAAGTTATCTTCACACTGTTATCAGCATTGCGGAGGACGTTTTCCGCAATGCTTGTGCGAATTTTTCATAAGGGCACGGGCGCGGGCGATTCACGGCCTCATTTGCCCTCACGCCCGCTGCGCCACCGTCGCTGCCGGCGCATCCATACGCGCAGCGAACCACGTCAATAGCAACGCCGCCACGCTGACTCCGGCCGCCACCCACGGCAAGGTATCGAGCGAATGACCGTGATTGATCACCAGACCGCCGAGCCACGCGCCGCCCGCATTGCCAACGTTGAACGCACCGATGTTCAACGTCGAAGCCAGATTCGGCGCCGCAGCCGCTTTTTCGACCACACGCATCTGCAAGGGCGGCACGGTGGCGAACGCAGCAATGCCCCACACGAAGATAGTGACCGCCGCTGCAATCTGCGAATGGCTGGTGCGCGCAAAGATCGCCATCACCACCGCGAGCGCGACCAGAATGCCCATCAGCGAAGGCATCAGCGCGCGGTCCGCCAGCTTGCCGCCCACCGTATTACCGATCGTCAGGCCCACGCCGAACAACACCAGAATTAGCGTGACGCCGCGCGGCGAGAAGCCGCTCACCTGCTCCAGAATCGGCGCGATATAGGTGAACACCACGAACACGCCGCCGAAGCCGAGCACCGTCATCGCGAGCGCGGTCCAGACTTGCGGGTCCTTCAACACACGCACTTCGTGACCGAGGCCGACCGGAGCGGCGTCATGACGATTCGGCACAAGCGCCGTAACGCCCACGAGCGACAGCACGCCGAACGCGCTGACGATCCAGAACGCCGCGCGCCAGCCGAACTCCTGGCCGACGAACGTGCCAAACGGCACGCCGAGCACGTTCGCCAGTGTCAGGCCGGTGAACATGAGCGCAATCGCGCTGGCGCGCTTTTCGGCCGGCACGAGCGAAGCCGCCACCACCGCGCCGATGCCGAAGAACGACCCGTGCGCGAACGACGTCACCACGCGCGCGATCATCAGCACGGAATAGCTGGACGCAATCGCGCACAGCGTATTGCCGACGATGAACACGCCCATCAGCAACTGCAACGCCAGCTTGCGCGGCATCTTGCTGGTCAGCACCGCGAGCAGCGGCGCGCCGACCGCGACGCCGAGCGCGTAGCCGCTCACCAGCAAGCCCGCCGACGGAATCGACACCGCCAGATCGTGCGCGACCTCGGGCAGCAGGCCCATGATGACGAATTCCGTCGTGCCGATCGCGAAGGCGCTGATCGCCAACGCCAGTAATGGAATGGGCATTTTTCTACTCCAGGATTTAAGGTTGAGCGTGATGCAGCGCCGTCACGAATTCGACGACGACGCCCGGCGCGAGCGCCACGAATAGTTGCGCCTGAGCCTCCTGCGGCCCCATCTGCGGCACATAGGCGGTTTGGTAATCGACGCCGTGCGCATGCAGGCGACCGAGCAGCGCCCGCCATTCGGCGGCGCTCTCCAGCCGGAAGGCGATGTGGTCGATACGCGGCGCCGTCCGACCGGTCGCGGCGGGCACCGTTGCGTCGATCAGGTGAATCAGCGGGCGGCCGTTCGCGTATAGCCAGTAGCCGTCGATCGAAAACGGCGGACGCGCGCCTTGGGTCAGCCCGGCGACATCGACGAAAAAGCGTCGGGCGGAGTCGAGCTCGGCGGTGACGATCGTCGCGTGATCGAGTTGCATGGCTTGGGCGGAATCAGGGTTTTCCATGACCGCAATTGTCGAGGCTGAGTGTCGATTTGATAATTGGCGTAGCATTTGAAGCATTTTCAAATCTCTTTTGAAAGATTCGCCATGGACAACCTCGGTGACATCCGTCTGTTTGTTGAGGCCGCGCAGCAGGGCAGCCTGTCTGCGGCCGGCCGCAAGATGGGTCTGACGCCGGCCGCCGCCAGCGCCCGCCTGGCCAAACTCGAAGCCGGCCTCAAAGCGCGCCTGTTCGAGCGCACCACCCGCCAACTCAGGCTCACCGACGAAGGCCGTCTCTACCTGAATTGCTGCCGTCAGGCGCTGCAATCGCTCGACGACGCCGAAGCCGCCCTGCAAGCCGGCCAGGGCGTGGTGCGTGGCAAGGTGCGGGTCTCGGCGACCTCGGATTTCGGCCGCAATCTGCTGATGCACTGGCTCGACGAATTCAACGCGCTGTATCCGGAAGTGACCTTCGCGCTGACGTTGTCGGACTCGCTGTCGAATCTGGTGCAGGAGGACATCGATCTGGCGATCCGCTTCGGTGTGCCGCAGGACAGCTCGCTGGTCGCCCGCAAGCTGGCGCCGAACCGGCGCGTGCTGTGCGCGTCGCCGGACTACATCGCTCGCAAGGGCGAACCAAAGGATCCGCACGACCTCGCCAATTTCGACTGCATCGTGCTGGGCACCGCCTCCGGGCTGGCGAACGAGTGGCGCTTCACGCGCGGCGACGAGGTGCAGCACTACACCGTGCCGTTCGAAGCCGCCCGCGAGACCAATGACGGTGCCGTCGCCCGCGAATGGGCGCTGCGCGGCTACGGCATCGCGATCAAGTCGATGTGGGACGTGGAGGCGGATCTGCGTGCCGACGGCCTGAAGATCCTGCTGCCGGAATGGCGTTATCCGGACGCGCCGCTGCACGCGCTCTACCATCGCAACCGCTTCATGGCGCCGCGCGTGCGCGTGCTGCTGGATTTCCTGAGCGAGCGTTTTGCGCAGGTGTCGGACGAACTGGAAGGTCTGTTGGGCTTGCCGCCGGACGGGCCACACGGCCAGGCAACCGGGGAAACCGCGTCGCGCGAAGGGCTATAATAACGAGCTACGCTGCAAACGTGCCCCGACGCTGCCCGATAGTGGCCTGAAGCGCCGCCCCGCGGCCCGCTCGCACGTTTCGCCCCTGTTCACCTTTTAAACGACGCCCCCAGGTTAACCACTGCGACCGGCGAAATTCGATGACCAAGAAAGTTTATGTAAAGACCTTTGGCTGCCAGATGAACGAGTACGACTCCGACAAGATGGTCGACGTACTCGGCGCGGCTGAAGGGCTCGTGAAGACCGACACGCCGGAAGACGCGGACGTCATTCTGTTCAACACGTGCTCGGTGCGCGAAAAAGCGCAGGAAAAAGTGTTCTCCGACCTCGGCCGCGTGCGCGAGCTGAAGGAAGCGAATCCGAATCTGATCATCGGCGTGGGCGGTTGCGTGGCGAGTCAGGAAGGCGCGGCGATCGTGGCGCGCGCACCGTACGTCGATCTGGTGTTCGGTCCGCAAACGCTGCACCGACTGCCGCAAATGATCGACAAGCGCCGCGAAAGCGGCCGCGCGCAAGTCGACATCTCGTTCCCGGAAATCGAAAAGTTCGATCACCTGCCGCCGGCTCGCGTCGACGGCCCGAGCGCGTTCGTGTCGATCATGGAAGGCTGCAGCAAGTACTGCAGCTATTGCGTCGTGCCGTACACGCGCGGTGAAGAAGTATCGCGGCCGCTCGACGACGTGCTGACCGAAATCGCCGGCCTCGCCGACCAGGGCGTGCGCGAAGTCACGCTGCTCGGCCAGAACGTGAACGCCTACCGCGCCGGTCTCACGCTGGGTTCGTCGGACATCGCCGATTTCGCCACGCTGATCGAATATGTCGCGGACATTCCGGGCATCGAACGGATTCGCTACACCACGTCGCATCCGAAGGAATTCACGCAGCGCCTGATCGACACCTACGCGAAGGTGCCCAAGCTCGTCAGCCACCTGCATCTGCCGGTGCAGCACGGCTCGGACCGCATCCTGATGGCCATGAAGCGCGGCTACACCGTGCTCGAATACAAATCCGTGATCCGCAAGCTGCGCGCGATCCGCCCTGACCTGTCGCTCTCCACCGACATGATCGTCGGCTTCCCCGGCGAGACGGAAGAAGACTTCGACAAGATGATGGCGCTCGTGCACGAGATGAAGTACGACACCAGCTTCTCGTTCATCTACAGCCCGCGCCCCGGCACGCCGGCCGCGAATCTGCACGACGACACGCCGCGTGAAGTGAAGCTCAAGCGTCTGCAACATTTGCAGGCCACCATCGAGGAAAACGTGCAGCGCATCAGCGATTCGATGGTCGGCAAGATCGAGCGCATACTGGTCGAGCGCCCGGCGCGCAAAGATCCGAACGAACTCGCCGGCCGCACCGAGAACAACCGGGTGGTGAATTTCCCGGCACCGGTGGCGTCGCACGCAAGGCTGATCGGCCAGATGGTCGACGTGAAAATCGTCCATGCGTACCCACATTCGCTACGTGGCGAGCTCGTGCTGGTTCATGACGACGCTCCGGCCACGACCCATTAAAGCGACGCCAACGCGCGTAGCGAAACCGACAGGATCGACCCACCGCCTTGAAGACCACTCAGCAGCATCTGGAATTCACCGCACCGCGCGAAGACAACGCGCGGCTCGCCAACCTCTGCGGCCCGCTCGACGAAAATTTGCGCCAGATCGAGCAGGCGCTCGACGTGACGCTGCAACGCCGTGGCCACCGCATCACGATTCGCGGGCGCGGCGCGAAACTCGCGCTCACCGCGCTCGAGAACTTCTACAACAATGCCCGCGAGCCGCTGTCGGTCGACGACATCCAGCTCGCGCTCGTCGAAGTGCGCCACCCGGCGCGCCATCGCACGAACGGCAATGGCAATGGTCATAGCGACGCGGCGGGCGACGCGCGTTTCCCCGGCAATCCGGATCATCCGTTCGACCAGCCCGCCGACGCCGGCGACGACGACCTCGAAGAACTCGGCCCGAAGCTGTACACGCGGCGCGCCGACCTGCGCGGCCGCACGCCGGCGCAGCGCGAGTATCTGAAGCAGATCATCTCGCACGACGTGACCTTCGGCATCGGCCCGGCCGGCACCGGCAAGACCTATCTCGCGGTGGCTTGCGCGGTGGACGCGCTCGAACGCGATCAGGTCAAGCGCATCGTGCTGACCCGTCCGGCTGTCGAAGCGGGCGAGCGTCTCGGCTTTCTGCCGGGCGATCTGGCGCAAAAAGTCGATCCGTATCTGCGTCCTTTGTACGACGCGCTGTACGACCTGCTCGGCTTCGACAAGACCGCCAAGATGTTCGAGCGGCAGATGATCGAAATCGCGCCGCTCGCGTACATGCGCGGCCGCACGCTGAACCACGCGTTCATCATCCTCGACGAGGCGCAGAACACCACGCCCGAACAGATGAAGATGTTCCTCACGCGGATCGGCTTCGGCTCGAAGGCGGTGGTCACCGGCGACACGACTCAGGTCGACTTGCCGCGCGGCCACAAGAGCGGGCTGATCGAAGCGCAACAGGTGCTGGCCGACGTGCGCGGCATTGCGCTCACGCGCTTTACCAGCGCGGACGTGGTGCGGCATCCGCTGGTCGCGCGAATTGTGGAGGCGTACGATGCGCATTCGCAGAAAACCGCCAGTCCGGCGGATTCGCGCTAAGCGCCCGCAGCCGCAACGAACGCACTACAACGAAACCGCATGAGCCGCGCCCCGAAATTGACGTTGAATCTGCAATTCCCCGCCGCCAAGACCTGGCCGGAACACAAGGCGCTGCTGCCGCGCGCCACGGTGGCCGGCTGGATCAAGGCGGCCCTCTTCGCGGACGGCGAACTGACGGTGCGTTTCGTCGATGCCGAAGAAGGCCGCACGCTGAACCGCACCTATCGCGGCAAGGATTATTCGACCAACGTGCTGACCTTCGCGTACGCCGAATCGGAAGACGATCCGGTGACGGGCGACCTGATCCTGTGCTGTCCGGTGGTCGAGAAAGAAGCCGCCGAGCAGGGCAAGCCGCTCATCGCGCACTACGCGCATCTGCTCGTGCACGGCACGCTCCACGCCCAGGGCTACGACCACGAAGTCGAGGAAGAAGCCGAGGAAATGGAAGCGATCGAAACGGAAATCCTCGCCAAGCTCGGTTTTCCCGATCCCTACCAGTAGGCGTCGATCACCCGCACGTCGCAAACGTCCAACCTGTTCAAAACCCATCGTGAGCACCTCTTCCCCCGAAGCCGACACCCGAACGCCCTGCCCGGACTATCCGCCGGCACTCGGCGAATCGCGGCTCCTGACGGACGAGGAACTGCGCGCGTCGCTCGAATGCACGTTGCGCGACTGGGACCGCAAGAGCGACCTGTGGCTGTTCGGCTATGGTTCGCTGATCTGGAATCCCGGCCTGCCCACCGTCGAAGCCACCCGATCGAGGGTCCACGGTTATCACCGCGGGCTCTACCTGTGGTCGCGCGTGAATCGCGGCACGCCCGAGCAGCCGGGTCTCGTGCTGGCGCTCGATCGCGGCGGTTCGTGCACCGGCATCGCATTCCGGCTCGCGGCCGAAGGCTCGATGCCGCATCTCGAAGCACTCTGGCGTCGCGAAATGGCGATGGGTTCATACCGCCCGGCGTGGCTGCCGTGCGTGCTCGCCGACGGCCGGCGCGTCGATGCGCTCGCCTTCGTGATGCGCCGCGACGTGCCGAGCTACACCGGCAAGCTGCGCGACGACGTCGTCAAAACCGTGTTCGGCTGTGCGAGCGGTCGCTACGGCACCACGCTCGACTACGTCAGCCGCACGGTCCATGCGCTGCGTGAGAGCGGCATGCCTGACCGCGCGCTCGAAGCGCTGCTCGAACGGTGTCGCGAGGAGAGGCGTGAAGCAGACTTAAAAGCAGCCCAGAAAGCAGACCGGAAATAACTGTCACGAACGGCGCTTTTTTTCCTGGAAACGCTTTTCCGCGCGTAATCAGTTAGGATTGACCTACGCCTGCCCTCACGGCGGAGCCGCTTCACCCCAGCTTCACTCATCGCCCAGCCGGGCGGGACACGGTCCTGCCATGTGCCTGGTGTATCCTTAATGCTCTGCAACAGCGCGCCCAGTCTTGCCGGGCGCACTACCATGAACGACACGTATCCCAGTCGACGCCAAACCGACAAACCGCAGGAAAAACGCTCACTCCTCGAGCGTCTGACCGACTTCATCTCGCCTGAGCCCGACTCGCGCGCCGAACTTCTGGAAATTCTGCAGGACGCGCACGAGCGCAACCTGATCGACGCCGACTCGCTGTCGATGATCGAAGGCGTATTCCAGGTGTCCGAATTGAGCGCGCGCGACATCATGGTGCCGCGTGCGCAAATGGACGCGATCAACATCGCCGACAATCCCGCCGAATTCATCCCCTACGTGCTGGAAAAAGCGCACTCGCGCTATCCGGTCTACGAGGGCAACCGCGACAACATCATCGGCGTGCTGCTGGCCAAAGATCTGCTGCGCTACTACGCCGAAGAAGAGTTCGACGTGCGCGGCATGTTGCGCCCCGCCGTGTTCATCCCCGAATCGAAGCGCCTGAACGTGCTGCTGCACGACTTCCGTGTGAATCGCAATCACCTCGCGGTGGTGGTCGACGAATACGGCGGCGTGGCCGGCCTGATCACGATTGAAGACGTGCTGGAGCAGATCGTCGGCGATATCGAAGACGAATACGATTTCGACGAGGAAAGCGGCAACATCATCGCCTCGCCCGACGGACGCTTCCGCGTGCGCGCGCTGACCGAAATCGAACAGTTCAACGAGGCCTTCGGCACCCACTACTCGGACGATGAAGTCGACACGATCGGCGGACTTGTCACGCATCACTTCGGACGGGTGCCGCATCGTGGCGAAAAAGTCCGCCTCGACGATCTGATCTTCGAGATTCTGCGCGGCGACGCCCGCCAGATTCACATGCTGCTGGTGCGCCGCGATCCGCTCGCCGGCCAGCGCGAGCGCGAAGCGCAGCACGTGCAGACCTGAGCCGGTCCCGGCCGGTTCTTTCTTCGCTTCTTCAACTCGCTTTTCAACCCGCTTTTCAACCTCTCACGCCGACCGCGCAACAATGGCCGACCCGATGACTTCCCGTTCGCGCCGCGGCGTGAACGCTTCTACCGCCGAGCAAACCCGCAGCCGCACGCTGCCTCGCTGGCACTATCTCGTCGCGCTGGCCGCGGGCGCGGCCAATACGCTCTCGTTCGCGCCGACGCCGCACGGCGGCTGGCTCGAACTCGCGATCTTCGCGTTCTTCTTCGCTTGGCTCACGCGCACCACCGGCTGGAAAAGCGCGGCGCTGACAGGCGGCGCGTTCGGCTTTGGCAACTTTGTGACCGGCGTATGGTGGCTCTACGTCAGCATGCATTTCTACGGCGGCATGGCCGCGCCGCTCGCCGCCGCGGCCGTCGTGCTGTTCTCGCTGTATCTGGCGGTTTATCCGGCGCTGGCGGCGGGCGTCTGGTCGTTCTGCGCGGGTCACGCGCGCAACGGCGCCGCCGCCGACGACACGCCGTTTTCGCCGACCTGGCATGGCGCGCTGGCGTTCGCGAGCGCGTGGGCGATCGGCGAATGGTTGCGCGGCACGGTGTTCACGGGCTTCCCGTGGCTCGCGAGCGGTTACGCTCAAGTGGACGGCCCGTTCGCCGGTTTTGCGCCGGTGGCAGGCGTGTACGGCGTCGGCTGGATGTTGGCGCTGGTGGCCGCGCTAATTGTGCAAGCGGTGCTAGCGTTGCTGTCCTCGCGCAAACCGGACCAGAGCGCCGATGCCAGCCGCAACGGCAACGGCGCGAAACCCGGCGTGGCGCGCGTCGTCGTGCCGGGCGCAATCGCGCTGGCGCTGGTCGCAGCCGGCCTGCTGCTGCCGCTCGTGCAATGGACCGTGCCGGCCAACGCGCCGCTGACCGTGCGCCTGCTGCAAGGGAACGTCAAACAGGAAATGAAGTTCGAGGAATCCGGCATGCGCGCCGCGATCGATCAGTATCAGCAAATGATCACCTCGAAGCCGGCCGATCTGATCGTCACGCCGGAAACCGCCATACCGGTGCTTGCGCAGCAATTGCCGGCGCCCTTCGCCTCGGCGGTGCGCAACTTCTCGGACTCGACGGGCACCGCGATCCTGTTCGGCGCGATCGGGGGCACCATCACGCCGGAAGGCCAGGTGATCGACTATACGAACAGCCTGTTCGGCGTCACGCCCGGCACGCGCGATGTGTACCGCTACGACAAACACCATCTCGTGCCGTTCGGCGAATTCGTGCCGTGGGGCTTCCGCTGGTTCGTCAACCTGATGAGCATTCCGCTCGGCGATTTCTTCCGTGGCGCGCCGGTGCAGAAGCCGTTCATCGTGCATAACCAGCCGGTCGCCGTGGACATCTGCTACGAGGACATTTTCGGCGAAGAGATTGCGCGGACCATCCGCGAAAGCGATACGCCGGCCGGCGTGCTGATCAATTCGACCAATCTGGCCTGGTTCGGCGACACGATTGCGCTCGACCAGCATCTGCAGATCGCGCGCATGCGTTCGCTGGAAACCGGCCGTCCGATGCTGCGCGCGACCAACACCGGCATGACGGCCGCGATCGATGCGAACGGCAAGGTGCTCGGACGCCTCACTCCGTACACGATCGGCTCGCTCGACGTCACCGTGCAAGGCACCGCGGGCAGGACGCCTTACATCACGAGCGGCAATAACACCGTGCTGGCGGTTTCCTTGCTGCTGCTGGCGTTCGGCTTTGCGTTCGGCCCCGGCATTACGCGGCGCCGCAACGGCAAGCGATAAGCCGCGATTAAACCGCCTCGATCGCGCGTCGCCAATATGAAAAGCGGCGCGCGTGAATCGAGTCAACAAAAAACGCCGCAATAAAAACCGCGCGCCGCGGATTACCGCGAGCGCGCGTTTTAGTACCTATCAAACTTTACTGGTTCGAAGCAATACGCTGCTGAATATGCTGCGCACGCGCCGGCGACGCCGGATGCGAACTCAACATGCTCGATTTACCACCGTCCAATGCCGAGAGCTTGTTGAATGCCGTCACCAATCCCGACGGATCGAGATTCTTCTTTTTCTGCACGTCGAACGAATAATCGTCGGCTGCGCTTTCCTGCGTTTGCGAGAATTGCGCGTTAATCAGCTTCTCCGAAAAATCACCGAGCTGCGAACCGGACAGCGCGCCCGCCACGCCACCCGCTGACGACGCCACCGAACGCGCCGCCGAAGTCGCATACGCGACCTGCATCGCCTTCTTCGTGTGGCCGAGCGCCACGTGGCCCATTTCATGACCGACCACGCCGCGCACTTCGTTGTCGTTCATCATGTCCATCAGACCGCTGTAGACGCGCACGCAGCCGTTGGCCATGGCCCAGGCGTTGACGTCCTTGGTCATGTACACCTTGTAATTCACCGGCGTGCCGTTGATGTTGTCGCCCAGTTGCGCGGCGATCTTGTTCAGGCGCTTCTGGTACTTGCTGTTCGCGGCGGCAATCTTGTTTTCACTGTCCAGCTGCGCGCACGACTTGTCGGTCAGGGCGCGCACGTCGGCGTCGCTCAGCGTGGCAGCCTGAGTAGCCATCTGGCCGGACTTGATCAACGCCGACGGATCGACGTTGCTGACATTCGAGCATGCCGCAAATAAAGCACAGGCGGAAGCGGCAATGGCAAAGCGGTACGATTTCATGTGGAAGTCTCTCTGCGATGTTATTAATTCAGCGGCGCGCTTTTAATGCACCACCCGTTCGCAACGGTTTCATACCGTCGGCAAAAGAAGCCGGATATGTAAATTGCATAAACCTGCATGAACACATTTGCGCCACGCGACAGACAAAAAAAATGCGCCTGACGGGCAGGCGCATTTTTACCACAACGTAAGCTTTAATTCATGTTTCTGGAAGCTTTAATGACACAATTTTGCAAACTGCCCGATATTACTGACCACGCTATTCAAAACATCATCACCTCGCGGCCAATTAGCCGCTTATTCAGTCGGCCGGCATCGTATCGATGAACGACTGACGCAGTGAGAGCTTCTGGAAATGTTTGTCCAGATTCGGATACGGTTCGCGCCAGTTCAATTCCGGCATGCGGAAATCCAGATAACCCAATGCGCAACCCATCGCGATATCCGCGAGCGTGTAGTGATTGCCCGCGCACCACGGCTTGCTGCCCAATCCCTGTGCCATTGCGATCAGGGCTTCGTCGATCTTGCGCTGCTGACGCGCGACCCAGGCGTCCACGCGTTGCTCCGGCGCGCGCTGCGTGCCTTCGAGGCGAATCAGCACCGCCGCGTCCAGCACGCCGTCGGCGAGCGCTTCCCAGCAGCGCACCTCGACACGCTCGCGTCCCGACTGCGGAATCAGCTTGCCGACCGGCGACAGCGTATCCACGTATTCACAGATCACCCGCGAGTCGAACACCGCTTCGCCATCTTCCATTACGAGGCACGGCACTTTGCCGAGCGGATTGAAGGTGTGAATGCGGGTGTCCGGCGCCCAGACATTCTCGGGCACCAGTTCGTAGTCGATCTTCTTGTCGGCCAGCACGATCCGCGCTTTACGCACGAAGGGACTGGCGAGCGAACCGATGAGTTTCATCATTACCGTCTGCCTTTTCCTGAATCCGGCGAAAGTATAAGTGCTTGGCGCCGTTCACGAGCGCTCAGAAGCGTCACGCCGACGCTTCGCGAGCCGCACGGGGACTCGCTGTGGACGGATTGCAACAGCGCCGCGCGCGTGTCTGCCGCCACTTTCGCCAGTATCCCGCGCAAAATAACTCCGCGCATGGGCGCTACAATCTCACGATGAACCAGCTGACCGAACCCACCATCGCCATCGACGTCTACCGCACGCGCCGTGAGCGCGTACTCGCCGCGCTGCGGGCAGCGGGTGGCGGCGTCGCCATCGTCCCCACCGCGCCGGAGGCGTTGCGCAATCGGGACGCGGACTATCCCTACCGGCACGACAGCTACTTTTACTACCTGACCGGTTTCACCGAACCCGAAGCGCTGCTTGTGCTCGACGCCAGCGCCGCGCCCGGCGAGCCGGCTTCGGTGCTGTTCTGCCGCGAGAAAAACGTCGAGCGCGAGACGTGGGAAGGCTTCCGCTTCGGCCCGGATGGCGCGCGCGCGGCCTTCGGGTTCGATGCCGCGTTCGCCATCGGCGAAATCGACACGCAATTGCCGCGTTTGCTCGCCGACAAGCCGTCGCTGCATTACGCGCTCGGCGCCTCGGCGCAACTGGACGAACGGGTGCGCGGCTGGCTCGACGCGGTGCGGGCGCAAAGCCGCGGCGGTGTCGCCGCGCCCGCGGCCGCGTGCGATCTCATCCCGTTGCTCGACGAGATGCGGCTCATCAAGGACGATCACGAACTCGCCATCATGCGCCGGGCCGGGCAGATTTCCGCCCAGGCGCATCGCCGCGCCATGGCCGCTTGCCGTCCGGGCGTGCGCGAGTACGAACTCGAAGCCGAACTGCTCTACACATTCCGCAAGTTCGGCGCGCAGGCGCCGGCTTACACGTCGATCGTCGCGGCCGGCGCGAACGCCTGCGTGCTGCACTACCCGGCCGGCAACGCGATTGCTCAGGACGGCGACCTGATCCTGATCGACGCGGCCTGCGAACTCGACGGCTACGCCTCCGACATCACCCGCACCTTCCCCGCGAGCGGCCGCTTCACGCCGGCGCAGCGCGAGCTGTACGACATCGTGCTGGCCGCGCAGCAGGCCGCGATCGACGCCACCCGCGCCGGCGCCACCTTCGACGACCCGCACCAGGCCGCCGTGCGCGTGCTGTCGCAGGGCTTGCTCGACACCGGCATCATCGAGCGCGCAAAGTTCGCCTCGGTCGACGACGTAATCGCCGAGCGCGCCTACGCGCCCTTCTATATGCACCGCACGGGCCACTGGCTCGGCATGGACGTGCACGACGTCGGCGACTACCGCGAACGCGGCGCGCCGCGCGACGAAGCGGGCGCGCTGCCGTGGCGCACGCTGCAGGCGTCGATGACACTGACCATCGAGCCCGGCCTGTATATCCGGCCGACCGAAGGCGTGCCCGAGCGCTACTGGAACATCGGCATCCGCATCGAGGACGACGCGATTGTCACGCCGACCGGTTGCGAACTGATGACGCGCGACGTGCCGGTCGCCGCCGACGAGATCGAGGCGCTGATGCAGGAAGCCCGCGCGGCCCACGAAGCAGCGAAGTAACTCGCAAGGAAGTAACACGTAATGAACGACGTTTCCCAGTCGACGGTGATCCTGAAGCCCGCCAAGGCCGGCCAACCCTTCGATTTCGACGTGACGATCGTCGGCGCCGGTCCGGTCGGGCTGGCGCTGGCCGGCTGGCTGGCGCGCCGCAGCGCGACGCGGGCGCTGAAGATCGCGCTCGTCGACGCGCGCGAGCCGGAAGATTCGATCGCCGATCCGCGCGCCATCGCCGTGTCGCACGGCAGCCGGATGATCCTGGAACCGCTGCGCTGGCCTGCCGACGCCACCGCGATCCACCGCATTCACGTCTCGCAGCGCGGCCACTTCGGCCGCACGCTGATCGATCACGGCGAGCACGGATTGCCGGCGCTCGGCTACGTGCTGCGCTACGGCTCGATCGTGCATGGCCTCGCCGAGGCGGTGCACGCGACCTCGGTGCACTGGTTCCGCTCCACCTCCGCCGCGGCGCCGACGCAGGAACTCGACGGCGTCACGCTGCCGATCGAAACCGCGGGCGTCACGCGTCAGTTGCGCACACGCATTCTGGTGAATGCCGAAGGCGGTTTGTTCGGTGATCAGAAGTCGTCAGGTCGAGTGGCGGGCAAACGCGCCGTCAAAGGCGCCAGCACGAGTGCGGACAGGCAAGTCGGCCACGGCGCCGACGATGCCCACAGTCAAGCCGCCGACAGCGCGGCGAAAAGCGCCGATCGGCAAGCCGGCCGGGACGGCGACGCCGCACGGCGTGCTGGCAGAGGCGTCGCCGACCCCGGCACGCGCGACTATGGACAGACCGCACTCGTCGGCACGGTGACTGTATCCGCACCGCAACCGCACGTGGCGTGGGAGCGCTTCACGTCGCAAGGTCCGATCGCGTTGCTGCCGATGGGCGGCGTGCGCGGCGCCGACTACGCGCTGGTCTGGTGCTGCGCGCCCGAGGAAGCCGCGCGCCGCGCGCAACTTTCCGACGAAGACTTCCTGCGCGAACTCGGCGCCGCGTTCGGCGACCGCATGGGCCGCTTTACGCACATCAAGGGACGCGCGTCGTTCCCGTTGGGACTGAACGCCGTGGAAACGCTGGTGAATGGCCACGTCGTCGCGATCGGCAACGCGGCGCAGACGCTGCATCCGGTGGCGGGTCAGGGCCTGAACCTGGGTCTGCGCGACGCCCACGCGCTCGCCGACGCCTTGTCGGCGGAAGGTCCGACCCCGCTCGCGCTGGCCACTTTCGCGCAACGCCGCGCACTCGACCGGCGCATGACGATCGGCGCCACCGACACGCTCGCGCGCCTTTTCACCATCGACTTCGCGCCGCTCGCGATCATGCGCGGCCTCGCCCTCACCGCGCTCGAATTCCTGCCGCCCGTGAAAACCGCGCTGGCACGGCAAATGATGTTCGGACAGCGCCGCTAGGCGCGCCGCCCGCTCGCGCCGCACGGACTTTTTGCCTCACGCGGAAGGTGCCTCGCGAGCAGCGCCGGTTCTATGAATCGGCGCACTTTCATAGAAGATTTAATGGGTTACGACAGGCACATGTCGGGTGCCGGCTATCCGTTAACGCTAAAATAGCGGTTTTCTCTCGCATTTCGCCAACGCTCCGATTGACAGAAATTGACCAATCGGCCGCGCGCGCGTCCACCGCGTCCCACGTTATGCCTACTCTCGGCTCCCACAATCTGCGTAATAACCTGTTCGTCGCGCCCATGGCCGGCGTGACCGACCGGCCGTTCCGGCAACTGTGCAAACGGCTGGGCGCGGGCTATGCGGTGTCGGAAATGGTCGCCTCGAACGCGCAGTTGTGGAAAAGCGAGAAGACCATGCGCCGCGCCAATCACGCGGGCGAGGTCGAGCCGATCGCCGTGCAGATCGCCGGCGCCGATCCGGCCATGATGGCCGAAGCGGCCCGCTACAACGTGGCGAACGGCGCGCAGATCATCGACATCAACATGGGCTGCCCGGCCAAGAAGGTGTGCAACGTGGCGGCGGGTTCAGCCCTGTTGCAGAACGAGCCGCTGGTGCAGCGCATCGTCGAGGCGGTGGTGAGCGCGGTCGGCGTCGGCCCCGACGCGGTGCCCGTCACGCTGAAGATCCGCACGGGCTGGGATCGCGAGAACAAGAATGCGCTGAACGTCGCGCGTCTGGCCGAATCGGCCGGCATTTCGATGCTGACCGTGCACGGCCGCACGCGCGCCGACCTGTATCACGGCGACGCCGAATACGAGACCATCGCCGCGGTGAAAGCGGCGGTGCGCATTCCGGTGGTCGCCAACGGCGACATCACCTCGCCGCAAAAAGCACGCGAGGTGTTGGCCGCCACCGGCGCCGACGCCATCATGATCGGCCGCGCGGCGCAGGGGCGCCCGTGGCTGTTCCGCGAGATCGAGCATTTCCTGCAAACGGGCGAGTTGCTGCCGCCGCCGCGCATCGACGAAATCCAGCAGGTGATGAACGAGCATCTGGAAGACCACTACGCTTTCTACGGCGAATTTACGGGTGTCCGCACTGCGCGTAAGCACATCGGCTGGTACACTCGCGGCCTTTCTGGCGCCAACGTGTTCCGGCATCGCATGAATACGCTGGACACCACGCGCGAACAACTCCTCGCCGTCAACGAGTTCTTCGACGCACAAAAGGCGATCTCCGACCGCCTCGTCTACGTCGACGAAACGCTCAACAATAACGGCGAGCCGGACCATACCGACCGACTAGCAGCATGAGCAAGAACAATATCGAACAATCTGTCCGCGACAGCCTGGGGATGTATTTCCAGGATCTCGACGGCTCCAATCCGCACGACGTCTACGACATGGTGATTTCCTGCGTAGAAAAACCTCTGCTCGAAGTGGTGCTCGAGCAGGCCGGCGGCAATCAGTCGCTGGCCGCCGAGTATCTCGGCATCAACCGCAATACGCTGCGCAAGAAGCTGCAACAGCACGGTTTGCTGTAGCCCGTTGTAATTCGTTGTAGTTTCTCGCGCCCTGCCACGTTTCCCTTCGGCTTTTCGTCTTCATCATGATCAAGCAAGCGCTCATCTCCGTTTCCGACAAGTCCGGCATCGTCGACTTCGCCAAGTCGCTGTCGGACCTCGGCGTCAAGATCCTGTCGACCGGCGGCACCGCGAAACTGCTCGCGGACGCGGGTCTCTCCGTCACCGAAGTCGCCGATTACACGGGCTTCCCGGAAATGCTGGACGGGCGCGTGAAAACGCTGCATCCGAAGGTGCACGGCGGCATCCTCGCGCGCCGCGACCTGCCGGAACATATGGCGGCGCTTGAAAAGCACGACATTCCGACCATCGATCTGCTGGTCGTGAATCTGTACCCGTTCGTGCAGACCGTGTCGAAGGAAGAATGCTCGCTGGAAGACGCGATCGAGAACATCGACATCGGCGGGCCGACCATGCTGCGTTCGGCCGCGAAGAATCATCGCGACGTGACGGTGGTGGTCGATCCGGCCGACTACGCGGTCGTGCTCGACGAGATGCGCGCGCACAGCAATGCCGTGTCGTACAAGACGAACTTCCGCCTCGCCACCAAGGTGTTCGCCCACACCGCGCAATACGACGGCGCGATCACGAACTACCTGACAAGCCTGACCGACGAACTGCAGCACGCGTCGCGCAACGCTTATCCAGCGACGTTCAACCTGGCGTTCGACAAGGTGCAGGACCTGCGCTACGGCGAAAACCCGCATCAGAGCGCCGCGTTCTACCGCGATCTGAGCGTGCCGGCCGGCGCACTGGCGAACTACCACCAGTTGCAAGGCAAGGAACTGTCGTACAACAACATCGCGGATTCCGATGCGGCGTGGGAATGCGTGAAAACCTTCGACGTGCCGGCCTGCGTGATCGTCAAGCACGCGAATCCGTGCGGCGTGGCAGTCGGGGCGGACGCCAACGAAGCGTACGCGAAGGCGTTCCAGACCGACCCGACCTCGGCGTTCGGCGGCATCATCGCGTTCAACCGCGAAGTGGACGAAGCAGCGGCGCAAGCCGTGGCCAAGCAGTTCGTTGAAGTGCTGATCGCGCCGTCGTTCAGCGCCGAAGCGCGCAAGGTGTTCGCGGCGAAGCAGAATGTGCGTCTGCTGGAAATCGCGCTGGGCGAAGGCCACAACGCGTTTGATCTGAAGCGCGTGGGCGGCGGCCTGCTGGTGCAGTCGCTCGACTCGAAGAACGTGCAGCCGCGCGAATTGCGCGTGGTCACGAAGCGTCATCCGACGCCGAAGGAAATGAACGATCTGCTGTTCGCGTGGCGCGTGGCGAAGTACGTGAAGTCGAACGCCATCGTGTTCTGCGGCAACGGCATGACGCTCGGCGTAGGCGCGGGTCAGATGAGTCGCGTGGACTCGGCGCGCATCGCCAGCATCAAGGCGCAGAACGCCGGTTTGACGCTGGCCGGTTCGGCGGTGGCGTCGGATGCGTTCTTCCCGTTCCGCGACGGCCTCGACGTGGTGGTGGCGGCAGGCGCGACCTGCGTGATTCAGCCGGGCGGTTCGATGCGCGATGATGAAGTGGTCAGCGCGGCGGATGAGCACAATATCGCGATGGTGCTGACTGGGGTGCGGCACTTCCGGCATTGAGTTGGGGTTTGGGTTTCAATAGCGGCGTCTGTTTCCTGGTGAAACCGGGCTGCTGGTGAGATTTGAGCTTTACAGAAACGGCCCGGCGGAATTTTCCGTCGGGCCGTTTTCTTTGGTGTCGCGCTTGTTCCGCGTGTGCCGTTCGTGCCGTTCGTGCCAGTTGTGCAGCTTGTGCCGGTTGTGCCGTGCCCACGCCACGCTTTTCGCGCCGCTCAGTCGTCCGGTTCCTTTCTCGCGTAGCCACCGCTCACGTCCGCGTGCTGGCTGATATAAGTACTGAGTCCCTGCCCGCGTCGCGCAAGACGCTTGAGCGCGGCGACATGCCGTGCGCCGACGCTCGCCTCGGTGTACCAATACACCACGCCGTGCCTGAAGCGGACCGCGACAAAATCGTCGCCGATTTCATAAGCCTCGACGCCTGAGTCGCCGCTGAGATTCCGATAGCGCTCCATGTGTGCTTGCCTCCTTGCAGCACACGCAGCAGTTTTTATTCCGCCGACAGCGCTGCGCGCCGACCGCCACGCGGCGCGTGTGTTGTAGTATCGCAAGCACCTGGTTTTTACCGCATTTGCGGCACCTCATGAGAATTCTCGGCATCGACCCCGGCCTGCGTGTGACCGGCTTCGGCGTGATCGACCAAAGCGGTCACACGCTCAGCTATGTCGCGAGCGGCGTCATCAAGACCGCCGACGCCGATCTGCCGTCGCGCCTCGGCACCATCTTCGAAGGCATCTCCACATTGATCCGCCAGCATTCGCCGGATCAGTCGGCGATTGAAAAAGTGTTCGTCAACGTCAACCCACAATCCACCTTGCTGCTCGGCCAGGCACGCGGGGCGGCAATTTGCGGACTGGTCGCGGGCGGCGTGCCGGTCGCCGAATATACGGCCCTGCAATTGAAGCAGGCCGTGGTGGGTTACGGTCGCGCAACCAAGGAGCAGATGCAGCAGATGGTGGTGCGCCTGCTCAATCTCTCCGGCGTACCCAGCACCGACGCCGCCGACGCGCTCGGCATGGCGATCTGCCACGCGCACGGCGGCACGACGCTGAGTACGTTGGGCGGCATCGCGCCTTCGCTGGCGAAGAAGGGGCTACGCGTGAGGCGAGGACGGTTGGTCGGATAGCGTGGCAAACGCGGCCCGTTGGCCGCCTTTGTGCCGCGCGTGCGTGTCATGCCTCATGGCTCGCGACTCGTGGTTCGTGGTTCGTGGTTCGTGGTTCGTGGTTCGTGGTTCGTGGTTCGTGGTTCGTGGTTCGTGGTTCGTGGTTCGTGGTTCGTGGTTCGTGGCTCACGGCTCACGGCTCACGCAAGCTGGTACGCAACGGCGCAGCCGCCCCGATCAATTTCGACCAGCCAGCGCAAGCCGGCAGGCCAATCCCGCGAACACCGTCCCCAGCAGATACTGCGGCAGCCGCGACGGCCGCTGCCCAGCCGACAGCTTGCGGCTCAGCTTGCTCGCCATCAGGATCACCGCGCCATTCACGCAGAAGCCGATCAGGTTCAGCACGGTGGCCAGCACCATGATCTGCAACGCGACCGACCCCGCTTCGGGCCGCACGAATTGCGGAAACAGCGCGAGCACGAACAGCGCGACTTTCGGATTCAGCAGATTGGTGAAGAGGCCCTGGCGGAAAATGCGGCCAACCGGATAACGGCTCATCGACGCATTCGGCGCGAGCACCGTGCCCTGCGTGCGGAATGTTTTCCAGGCGAGATAGAGCAGATACGCGGCGCCGGCAAAACGCACGACGTCGTATGCCACGGGGACTGCCAGAAAGAGCTGGGACAACCCCAACGCCGCGGCCAACGCATGACAATACGTGCCGACCAGAATGCCCGCCAGCGACGCAAAGCCCGCGGAACGCCCCTGGCTCACACTGCGCGAGGCAATCAGCAACATGTCGGGGCCGGGCGTGGCGGTCAACGCGAGACACGCGCCGGCAAACAGCGCGAGAGTGGTGAGGCTCAGCATGAAAGCTCCTTCTGGGTGAGTGGGATGAGAACCCGCCAAAAGGGATCTCAGTCTATGGGGCAGCCTCGCGCGGGTCAACCGCGATTACGCGTAACTCGCGGGCCACTCGTCACTCATTTGCTGCGCTACACTCGCCCTTTCTCTCAGGATTGAATTCGCCATGATCGGTCGCATTGCCGGCGTTCTGCTGGAAAAAAACCCGCCGCATCTGCTCGTCGACTGCAACGGCGTCGGTTACGAAGTCGATGTGCCGATGAGCACGTTCTACAACCTGCCCTCCACCGGCGAACGCGTCGTGTTGCTCACGCAGATGATCGTGCGTGAAGACGCGCACCTGCTATACGGCTTCGGCACCGCCGAGGAACGCTCGACGTTCCGCGAACTGCTGAAAATTTCCGGCATCGGTGCGCGCATGGCGTTGGCGGTGCTGTCGGGCATGAGCGTGCACGAACTCGCGCAGACCGTCACGATGCAGGACGCGGCGCGTCTGACGCGCGTGCCGGGCATCGGCAAGAAGACGGCGGAGCGCCTGCTCCTCGAATTGAAGGGCAAGATCGGCGCCGATCTGGGCGCGATGGCGGGCGCGGCGTCGGCATCCGACCACGCCTCCGACATCCTGAACGCACTGCTCGCATTGGGTTACTCCGAAAAGGAAGCGTTGGCCGCCGTCAAAAACGTGCCGGCGGGAACCGGCGTTTCCGAGGGCATCAAGCTCGCGTTGAAGGCGCTGTCCAAGGGCTGACGCTCGTCCCTCGTTTCGACGTGCATGCGATGGCTGAAGCTTCGCACACGGCTGCGAGCCGCGCACCCTGGCCATTCGGCCGAGTTTCGCGGCGGGCGGCTCGCGGTACAATGAACGCATGATCGAAACCGACAAACTCGCCGCCGAGCGCATCATCGCGGCCACGCCCGTCTCGCCGAACGAAGAAGCGTTCGAGCGCGCGTTGCGTCCGCGCCAGCTCGAAGAATATGTCGGGCAGGAAAAAGTGCGCGGCCAGCTGGAAATCTTTATCGAGGCCGCCAAGCGCCGTTCCGAATCGCTCGACCATGTCTTGCTGTTCGGGCCGCCAGGCCTCGGCAAAACCACGCTCGCGCACATCATCGCGCGGGAAATGGGTGTCAATCTGCGGCAAACGTCGGGGCCGGTGCTCGAGCGCGCCGGCGACCTCGCCGCGCTGCTCACCAATCTCGAAGCCAACGACGTGCTGTTCATCGACGAAATTCACCGGCTCTCGCCGGTCGTCGAAGAAATTCTGTACCCGGCGTTGGAGGATTATCAGATCGACATCATGATCGGCGAAGGTCCGGCCGCGCGTAGCGTGAAGCTGGACCTGCAACCGTTCACGCTGGTGGGCGCGACCACGCGCGCGGGCATGCTGACCAACCCGTTGCGCGACCGCTTCGGCATTGTGGCGCGGCTCGAGTTTTATAACGCCGAGGAACTGGCGCGCATCGTCACGCGTTCGGCGTCGCTGCTCCATGCGCAGATCCATCCGGACGGCGCGTTCGAGATCGCCAAGCGCGCGCGCGGCACGCCGCGGATCGCGAACCGCTTGCTGCGGCGCGTGCGCGACTTCGCCGAAGTGAAGGCCGACGGCAACATCACCGCGCAAGTGGCCGACGCCGCGCTCAAGATGCTCGACGTGGATGCGGTCGGCTTCGACCTGATGGACCGCAAACTGCTCGAGGCGATCCTGCACAAGTTCGACGGCGGCCCGGTCGGCGTCGACAATCTGGCCGCGGCGATCGGCGAAGAACGCGACACGATTGAAGACGTGCTCGAGCCTTATTTGATCCAGCAAGGCTTCCTGCAACGCACGCCACGCGGCCGCGTCGCCACGATGCTGACGTACCGGCATTTCGGCCTCGCCGCGCCCGACTCGTCGAGCGGCCTGCCCGGTCTGTGGGATACGGCCGCAACCTGAGCCGATACACACAGCGCGAGACCGAATCAGGATGTCCGACCAAACCAGGCAACCCAACTCTTCCAGCAGTCTCTCGCAGCTTCTCACCCACAGGCTTCGCTCGAAGCTGGCCGCCGGGGTTACGCATCTGACAAGCGGCAGCGGTCCCACGCTCGACTACTTGTCGCCTCCGGGCGACCCCGGCCTGTTCGGGCCGGACTCGGTGTGCTGGAAAGTCCACGCCGATTTCACGTCGATGATGACGGGCGGCATCAGCGCGCTATTGCTGCAAGCGTTGCATCCGCTGGCGCTCGCCGGCGTGTGGGACCATTCGACGTTTCGCACCGACATTCTCGGCCGCCTGCGCCGCACCGCGACTTTCATCGCGGGCACGACGTACGGCAGCCGGCACGACGCGCTAGCGCTGGTCGAACGTGTGAAGCGCATTCATCTCGGTGTCAGCGGCGTCGCGCCTGACGGCCAGCCCTATCGCGCAAGCGAACCCGCGCTGTTGACGTGGGTGCATGTCGCCGAAGTGTCGAGCTTCATGACCGCGCACTTGCGCTATGTGAATCCGTCGCTGCCCGTTGCCGCGCAGGATCAGTATTTCGCGGAGACCGCGCGCATTGCCGAGATGCTCGGCGCGTCGGACATTCCGCGCTCGCGAGCCGAGATCGACGCTTACCTGCTCGCGATGAAGCCCGGGCTTGTGGCCAGCGAACGCACGCGCGAAGTCGTGAGGGTTCTGATGACAGCGCCCGCCCCGAGCGTTTCGATGCGACCGGCCGGCGTGTTGATGTTCAACGCAGGTGTCGATCTGCTGCCCGATTGGGCACAGGCGATGTTGGGATTTCAGCGCTACGCGGCGCTTCGCCGTGCGATGGCGAGGCCGGGTGTGCGGTTGGTGGCGCCTGTCATTCGTTGGGCGCTGGTGAATGGTGTGTCGAAACGGGCCCGGCGCCGTGTGGCTGCAGGTGTACGCGAGCCGGAGTAACGCGAGCGACGGCGCTCGTACGCGCGCAAGCCGCCCAATCAAACGTCAGTTATTCGAGCCGCGCGAGTATGCGTGCAAATCGCCGCGTCAGTCGTCAGGTACGCGAACCGCTCAGGGCTCGTACACAAACTGTCACGCCAAACGTCGGCGGCGCGAATGCGCGGAACGCGGGCGAAGGGTCCGAGTCAACCGCTCAAACTCGCGCCGCACTATCGGTCCGCGTCAACCAACGCCCCGGTTCCGGCACCGTCTTGAAACTGTCGCCGGCACCCGCCGCATCGAGGTGCGAGACGTTCGCCCACAATACGAACGTCGCTTTGCCACTATCGGCATCTAGCGTGTTCACGCCCGTAGTCGGCTCGCGCCAATCAACGCCCCGGCTCCGGCACCTTCTTGAAACTATCATCCGCACTCGGCGCATCGAGATGCGAAACATCCGCCCACGACACGATCGTCGCCTTGCCATTGTCGAAATTCACCGTGTTCACGCTCGTGTTCAGCAGCGGATAGTCACGCGGCGCATCGAGCGGCAAGCCACAGGCAAAACGTCGCACGCAATCAAGCACGCCGCCGTGCGCGACGCAGGCAATCCGTCCACCGGGATGCGCGGCGACCAGCGGTTCGATCGCGTGCAGCACGCGATGGTAGAGCGTGCGTTGCGACTCGCCCTCCGGCGGCGCGAAGCCCGCGTCACGCGTTTGCCAGTGCGCGTATTCATCGGGGAAACGCAGGGCGATCTCGTCGCTGTCGTGGCCCTGGAACGCTCCGTAGGAACGCTCGCGCAGGCCTTCGCGCAACTGCAGCGGCAAGCCGAGCGCATCGGCGATCGGCTGGGCGGTTTGCTGCGCGCGTTGCAGATCGCTCGAATAGATCGCGTCGAGCCGTGCGCCCTGCTTCGCCTCGTCGGCCATGCGGCGCGCAAGGCGCTGCGCCTGAGCCAGCCCTGTCGTGGCGAGCGGAATGTCGATGTGACCTTGAATGCGCTTGATGCGGTTCCAGTCGGTCTCGCCGTGTCGGATGAACAGAATCTGCGTCGTCATGGAATGAAAGTGGGCGCCATTAGCCGGTTATGCCGAGCCGTTATTGTCGCAAAAGCGGCTGGAGGATGGATGCGCGCACCACGGCGCGCATGGAAGGACAAAAATCAGGCGTTCGTTTGCAGCCAGAACGTGACCGGCCCGTCGTTGACGAGCGACACCTGCATGTCCGCGCCGAATTCGCCGGTCTCGACGATCGGATGCTTCGCCCGCGCGGCCGCGACGAAGTAATCGAAGAGGCGCTTGCCTTCATCGGGCGGCGCGGCCGGCGTAAAGCTCGGACGCAGGCCGCTGTTGGTGTCCGCGGCCAGCGTGAACTGCGACACGAGCAGCAAACCGCCCGCGCGGCTGGCGCCGTCGAGATTTTGCACGGAGAGATTCATCTTGCCGGCGGCATCGCTGAAGACGCGATAGCCGAGCACCTTGGCGAGCAACCGGTCGGCGGCCGCATCCGTGTCGCCGCGTTCGGCGCAGACGAGCGCGAGCAGGCCAGCTTCGATCGCGCCGGTTACGCGGTCCGCCACGCGCACTTCCGCGCGCCGCACGCGCTGGATCAGCGCGATCATCGGCGCGACTCCGGTTGCGACGTGCGGCGCATCAGGCCGTCAACGTGACGCGCGCAAAACGGCGCTTGCCGACCTGCACGACATATTCGCCGGCTTCGACTTTCAGGCCCTTGTCGGACACGGTCGCGCCATCGATCTTCACGCCACCCTGCTCGATGTTGCGCAGCGCTTCGCTGGTCGACGGCACGAGGTTAGCCTGCTTGAGCAACTGGCCGATCGCGAGCGGCGCGCCCGCAAGCGTCACGACCGGAATATCGTCCGGCACGCCGCCCTTTGCGCGATGGTTGAAGTCATCCAGCGCGCGCTCGGCATCAGCTTGCGAGTGGAAGCGCGCGACGATTTCCTGGCCGAGCATCACCTTGAAATCGCGCGGATTGCGGCCCGCTTCGATTTCCTTCTTGAAGCCCGCGATTTCGTCCATCGGACGGAACGACAACAGTTCGAAGTAACGCCACATCAGCAGGTCGGAAATGCTCATCAGCTTGCCGAACATGTCGGTCGGCTTTTCGCTGATGCCGATGTAGTTGTTCTTCGACTTCGACATCTTCTCAACGCCGTCCAGCCCTTCGAGCAGCGGCATCGTCAAGATGCACTGCTGTTCCTGGCCGTATTGCTTCTGCAGCTCGCGGCCCACCAGCAGGTTGAACTTCTGGTCCGTACCGCCGAGTTCGAGGTCCGCGTTCAACGCGACCGAGTCGTAGCCCTGCATCAGCGGGTACAGGAACTCGTGAATCGAGATCGGCACGCCACCTTGAAAACGCTTGGTGAAATCTTCGCGCTCGAGAATCCGCGCCACCGTGTAGCGCGACGCGAGCTTGATCATACCGTCGGCGCCGAGCGGCATCGACCATTCACTGTTGTAGCGGATCTCGGTCTTGTCGCGATCGAGCACGAGCGCGGCCTGCTCGAAATACGTCTTCGCGTTCGATTCGATCTGTTCGCGCGTGAGCGGCGGCCGGGTGGCGTTACGGCCCGACGGATCGCCGATCAGCGACGTGAAATCGCCGATCAAAAAGATCACGGTATGGCCGAGATCCTGCAACTGGCGCATCTTGTTCAACACGACCGTATGGCCGATGTGGATATCCGGCGCGGTCGGATCGAGCCCGAGCTTGATGCGCAGCGGCTTGCCAGTCGCCGCGCTCCTCGCGAGTTTTTGCGCGAATTCGTCTTCGATCAGCAGTTCGTCGACACCGCGTTTGGTGACCGCGAGGGCGTGACGGACTTCGTCGGTGATCGGGAAGGCGGGGCTGGGCTTAGTGGACTCGGTGCTCATGCTGGAAACGTGAAGTCGCGAAAAAAGGAGATTGTCCCATAGATGCGCGCCGCCGCGCCCACTGACGCAGCCGCAAGCGCCCCGCCGACGCGCGATTTTCCGCGTTCGGCGGCCCGCCGCCGGCGTCGCGACGCTTTATATTCGACCGCGCTTCGCCCGATAATCTGCTACAACGGATCGCAACGAACCATCGAGAGGAGCAGCAACGTGGCGCAAGACCCCGCAGACGGCGTCTACTTTGGATTAATGTCCGGCACCAGCATGGACGGCGTGGATGGCGTGGCCGTCAAGTTCGCGCAAGGGAAGCCACCGGTAGTGCTGGCCGAGGCGTTTGTCGGCTTTGCCGCGGGCCTGCGCGACGCATTGTTCGCGCTCCAGCAACCGGGCGACAACGAGATCGAGCGCGAGGCGCTGGCCGCCAACGCGCTCGCCACGCGTTACGCGGTGTGCTGCCACGAACTGCTGCACGGCAGCCGCGTGCCCGCCGCTGAAGTGCGTGCGATCGGCGTGCATGGGCAGACGGTGCGACATCGGCCGGAAAAGGGTTATACGCGGCAGATCAACAACCCGGCGCTGCTCGCGGAAATGATGCATATCGACGTAATCGCCGATTTCCGCAGCCGCGACGTCGCGGCCGGCGGCCAGGGCGCACCGCTCGTGCCGGCTTTTCACGCCACGGTGTTCGGCGCGAAGAACGAAACGCGGGTGGTCTGCAATCTCGGCGGGATCAGCAATATCACGATCCTGAACGCGACCGGCAGCGTGCGCGGCTTCGACTGCGGGCCGGCCAACGCGCTCCTCGACGAATGGGCGCAGCGCCATCTCGGCAAACCCTTCGACGAGAACGGCCATTTCGCGGCGGGCGGCCAGGTGGATCGCACGCTGCTGAACGCCTTGCTCGACGAGCCCTTTTTCGCCCAACAGCCGCCGAAGAGCACTGGCCGCGACCTGTTCAATGCGGAATGGCTCGATGCGAAGCTACAGCCGTTCGCCGGGCTCGACCCCGCCGACGTGCAAGCGACGCTGGTTGCGCTCACCGCAGTGACAGTCGCGCGCGAAATCGAGCGGCACGCGTCGGATGCGAGAGCGGTCTATGTCTGCGGCGGCGGCGCGCGTAATCCGGAGATCCTGAAGGCGCTGCAGCAGGCACTGGAGGACAGCGGCGTCAGCGGCGTTCCCGTGATGACGACCGATGCGCTCGGCGTGCCGCCGAGCCAGGTCGAGCCGCTGGCGTTCGCTTGGCTTGCAATGCGCTGCGTGGCGCGTCTGCCGGGCAATCTGCCCGCGGTCACGGGCGCGTCGGCCGAGCGCGTACTCGGGGCGATCTATCCACGCTGATCACCTTGGGAGATCCAAGGCGCAGGCAATAAAAAACGGGGCCGAAGCCCCGTTTCTCACATGCTTTCGCTCAACCGGCCATCACACCGAGAACGACGAGCCGCAACCACAGGTGGTCGTAGCATTCGGGTTCTTGATGACGAACTGCGCGCCGTTGATGTCGTCCTTGTAATCGATCTCAGCGCCCACCAGATACTGGTAGCTCATCGAATCGATCAGCAGCTGGACGCCGCTCTTGTTCATGACGGTGTCGTCTTCGTTGACGGCTTCGTCGAAGGTAAAACCGTACTGAAAGCCCGAGCAGCCGCCGCCCTGCACGAAAACGCGCAGTTTGAGGTCCGCATTGCCTTCTTCTTCGATCAGTTGCTTGACCTTGTCAGCCGCTGCGTCGGTAAAAACGAAGGGGGCGGGCATCTCGGTCACGGGTGTATCGGTGACTGCGTTCATTCGAACTCTCCAAAAAGCTTCTAACCGCTATTGTAGGGCTGATCTCGATATCGTGCTGAAGCCCACAAAATCAATGGGTTCTTCCTGAAAATCGATGGACGGCGCGTTCTGCCGCCACCAGCCCGGCTGAGCGGGATATCTCGCCGCTTTGACGACGAGTTCGTTGCGGCAACACTGAACCGCACCGAGGCGCGAACCCATGAAAAAAGCCGCCTTCGCGAAAGCGTTGGCGGCTTTTGCAGCGCTCCGGCCCGAAAGCCGGCTCGCACCCGAAGCGATTAACGCTTCGAGAATTGCTTCCTGCGACGTGCCTTGTGGAAGCCGACCTTCTTACGTTCGACTTCACGAGCGTCACGCGTAACGAAGCCAGCCTTCGACAGTTCCGGCTTCAGCGTTGCGTCGTAGTCCATCAGCGCGCGGGTGATGCCGTGGCGAACCGCACCGGCTTGACCCGTTTCACCGCCACCCGTCACGTTGACTTTGATGTCGAACGTGACGCCGTGGTTCGTGAGTTCCAGCGGCTGACGCACGATCATCAGCGACGTTTCGCGCGAGAAGTAATCGGCGATAGGCTTACCGTTCACAACGATATCGCCCTTGCCTGCCTTGATGAAGACGCGTGCGACGGCGCTCTTGCGGCGGCCCGTGCCGTAATTCCAGTTACCGATCATGTGGGCTCCCCTTAGATCTCGAGCGCTTTCGGCTGTTGCGCCGAATGCGGATGCGTTGCTTCAGCGTAGACCTTCAGCTTCTTGATCATCGCGTAGCCGAGCGGGCCCTTCGGCAGCATGCCCTTGACCGCTTTCTCGAGCGCACGGCCCGGGAAGCGTTCTTGCATCTTGCCGAACGTCGTTTCATAGATACCGCCCGGGTAGCCCGAGTGGCGATAGTACTTCTTGTCAGTAGCCTTGTTGCCCGTGACCTTCAGCTTGCCGGCGTTGATAACGATGATGAAATCACCGGTGTCGACGTGCGGAGTGAATTCAGGCTTGTGCTTGCCGCGAAGACGGTGTGCCACTTCGCTGGCGACACGCCCGAGAACCTTATCCGTCGCGTCAATCACGTACCATTCACGCGTAACCTCATGGGCTTTTGCGGAAAACGTCTTCATGATCGATCCAAAAAAATTGCTGCGCCCAATGTGTTTTTTCCTGCTTGTAGTGTGCGCATCGAGGCGCGTGCAGGCTCTCCCTGGTTCTTCCTCCGCGGGCGCGGATGCGGAAAAGCCCTGAATTATAAAGGAATTTGCTACGGCAAGTCAAAACGTACGGGAGCTGCGCGAGATTTCGCGGCAATCCGGCAGTCGGGAGCGTGATCTGGCGGTCTTTCGCACGTGAATCGGCCGGGCGCCGACGGAGCGCGGGCGAAAAAAAACCCGAACGAGCGGTTCGGGTTTAATCCACCAAAGGAGGAGGTGGAGGAGACAAAACGGATTATATGAGTCCACCTTGTGCGACGCAAGAACATTTGCATTGCGAAATGCGATTTCATAATGTGGCAACCGCACTTATCGACCTTGAAATGTAAAATATCCTTTTTAATCAATGGCTAAAGCTTGCAGGAACGGCAGCACGCCAAGACATCATCTAGAGTAAAACCCCTAAATCCGTCAGGGCATTCCCGAATCGGCTGAACATGCCGCAGCGCAACACGCAAGCCGACATCACGCATAACTTGCGGCAAAAGTCGCCTCGGGCGGACACTCAAACACCGGGCTACAATGCCGTCTCGATATGGCAAAGCGCGGTGGAGCACAGCATGGAATGCAAAGTGAGCTGGATGGGGCAAGACGGGATGGCGTTCGCAGCCGAGACGGGCAGCGGCCATCTGGTGGCAATGGACGGCGCGCCTGAAGGCGGCGGCCGCAACCTCGCGCCGCGTCCGATGGAAATGGTTTTGCTCGGCACGGGCGGCTGCACCGCCTACGACGTCGTGATGATCCTGAAGAAAAGCCGTCAGGAAATCAGCGATTGCTCGGTGACGCTGAAGGCCGAACGCGCCAGCGAAGATCCGAAAGTGTTCACCAAGATCCACTTTCACTTCACCGTGACGGGCAAGAATCTGAACCCGGCCACCGTGGAACGCGCGATCAACCTGTCACACGACAAATACTGCTCGGCGTCGATCATGATCGCCAAGACGGCTGAGCTGACGCACTCGTTCGACATCGTCGCGGGCTGAACGCGGCCTTGCGCGTGCTGCGGCGCGAGCCCGAGCTCCCCACAGCGCGCGCGTCACGCACAAAAAGAAAATGCCGGCGTCCATCTGGACGCCGGCATTTTTTGTTGGGTGGCAAAGCAAGCCGATAAGCCGGATTCTGTGCACGCGCAACGTCCGAAGACGCGACGCGCGTGGCAGCCATTCCTCTAGGCGCGCCATTGCTGACGCGCTCAAGCTTCCTACCCGCAGACGTGACAGGGGCCCCGTCCTGCATCTCGAAGATGCTAGCCTGCCTACTTGGAATTGCTCCGGGTGGAGGTTACCGTGCCGGTCTGCCTCGCAGCAGCCGCGGTGCGCTCTTACCGCACCGTTTCACCCTTACCTGATCCCGGCTTGCGCCGGGCCATCGGCGGTTTGCTTTCTGTTGCCCTGTTCCGCGTGTTGCCACGGATGGCCGTTAGCCATCACCCTGCCCTGTGGAGTCCGGACTTTCCTCGCCCTCTTTGGCCGAAGCCGCAAAGGCCGCGACTGCCTGGCCCGCTTTGCTGGTGCGGATTTTAACACCTGCGGGCGCTGCAAGCCGGATCTACCGTTCAAATAGCCGAACGACCAAGGGATCTTGGAACGCAGCTCAGCGCGCTCAACGCGCGCGCCGTCCTGTGCGAAACACGGAAGTGTCGTCGTAAAACGCGGGCGAGTCGTTCTCCTGCCACCAACCCGGAATGCCCAGCACGGGCAACGGCGCGAACATGCGGCTCGTCAGCGCATCGGTGTTGAGCAGCGCGGCGGCGACGGATTCGTCCAGCCACGCATCCCGCTTCACAGCGTCCCACTCAAAATACGCGGCGGGCACATCGACGATCCACGCGTGCCCCGTGCAGGCCTTGAACGGCGCGATCAGCTTTTCCATCAACGCATGACCGAAGCAGCGCACCTCACAACTCGCGCCCCATGCTTCGCGCCGAGCCACCAGCAGCGCGTGCCAGTCGAAGCCACGCAAAGCCGCGCTCAAAGCGGGATCCGCGCAAGGGAACAGCAGCGCGTTCTCGTCGAACAAGGTCAGCGTATCGCGCACGCCGCCGCGGGTCGGACCGATGCCCAACACATCAATGGCGGCCGACTGCCGCGCGTTCAACGCCGCCTTGATGCGTGGAAAGGCGAACCACATCGATGCATTGAAGAAGTCGTGCAGATTGTGGCGCGTCGGCACGCAGCCGGTCGACGCGATATGCGCTTCGTACGCCGCGCCGGGCGGCAGATCGTCCTGCGCGATGAACGCAAGGCGCTGGCCGCGGCCGGTGATCTGCCGCATCTCGCCGGCGTCGGCGTTCATTGCGGCGAGCAACGCCTCATAGCTCGTCAGCGCAGCTTGCTGCCAGCGCTTGCCGCGTTGGGCGAACGGCGCGAACCACGGCTTCGACCAGTCGATTGCAGCGAAGCCCGGCAGCTCCGCCTCATACGCCTGCATCTTGCTGATGCCTTAAACCAGGCGCCAGCCGATCGACTCGCCGCCGCGCAACGGCACGACCGGCGTATCGCCGACCGGCAGTTCGGCCGGCAGAATCCATTCCTCACGACGCAGCGTGACCTTGTCCGCACTACGCGGCAGGCCATAAAAATCGGCGCCGAAAAAGCTCGCGAAGCCTTCGAGCTTGTCCAGTGCGTCGGCCTTGTCGAACGCTTCCGTATAGAGTTCCAAAGCGTGCAGCGCCGTGTAGCAACCCGCGCAGCCGCACGCGTGCTCTTTCAGCCCCTTCGGATGCGGCGCGCTGTCCGTGCCGAGGAAGAAGCGCGGATTGCCCGAGGTCGCCGCCTCGACCAGCGCCACGCGATGCGTCTCGCGCTTCAACACCGGCAGGCAGTAGTAATGCGGCCGAATGCCACCCTGGAAAATCGCGTTGCGGTTGTACAGCAGGTGATGCGCCGTGATCGTCGCACCCAGCAGTTCCGGCGCCACGCCGGCCTCGCGGATATAGTCGACTGCATCTTTCGTGGTGATGTGCTCGAACACTACCTTCAGCGCCGGAAACGCGCGGCGCAGCGGCGTCATGACCCGGTCGATGAACACTTTCTCGCGATCGAACAGATCGATCGACGAATCCGTCACCTCGCCGTGGACGAGCAGCGGCATGCCCAACTCCTGCATCACCTCGAGCGTCTTGGCGCACTTCATGATGTCGGTGACGCCCGCGTCCGAGTTGGTCGTCGCGCCCGCCGGATACAGCTTCACACCATGCACGAAGCCGCTTTCTCGCGCGCGGCGGATTTCGTCGGGCGGCGTGTTGTCGGTCAGGTACAGCGTCATCAGCGGTTCGAATTTTGCGCCTGCGGGAATCGCGGCGACGATCCGCTCGCGATACGCCTGCGCCATCGCGGTGGTCGTGACCGGCGGCTTCAGGTTCGGCATGATGATCGCGCGGCCGAACTGGCGCGCGGTGTCCGGCAACACTGCGGCTAGCATCGCGCCGTCGCGGACGTGCAGGTGCCAGTCGTCCGGGCGGGCGAGCGTGATGGAGTCGAGAGAAGCGTTGGAAGCGGTCATGGCGGCGGGGGACGAGATTCGACGACAAAAGCCAATCTATGCGGTCAAACCGCAACGTTGCGGCATAAACACACGTCAATTTTGCTATTTGGCGTTTCTGGCTCGGTGATATGCTTGGAAAATCATCATTGTAACGGCTCGCCCCGTTCACAGGCTTACCCGCAACATGTGCCAACTTCTCGGAATGAACTGCGCCGCGCCAACGGACGTCACGTTCTCGTTCACCGGCTTTGCGGCGCGCGGCGGCGTCACCGATCACCACGCCGACGGCTGGGGCATCGCCTTCTTTGAAGACAAAGCCTGCCGCCTGTTCATCGACCATCAATCGTCGGCCACCTCGCCGATCGCCGAGATGGTCAAGCGCTACCCGATCAAATCGAAGAACACGATCGCGCATATTCGCAAGGCGACGCAAGGGCACATCCTGCTGGAAAACTGCCACCCGTTCATGCGCGAACTGTGGGGACGCCACTGGATCTTCGCGCACAACGGCGACCTCAAGGATTATTCGCCGGTACTGACGGGCGTGTATCAGCCGGTCGGCACGACCGACAGCGAGCTCGCTTTCTGCGCGCTGCTCGAAGGCTTGCGCAAGGCTTTTCCCGGCGCGCAACAGCCGCCGCTCGACGAACTGTTTGCCGCGCTCGAAACCCTCACGCGCGAAATCACGCAGTTCGGCGTGTTCAATTTCCTGATGTCGAATGGCCAGGCGCTGTTCGCGCATTGCTCCACGCATCTGCATTACATCGTGCGGCGCTGGCCGTTTTCCACCGCGCATCTGGTCGACGCGGACGTGTCGATCGATTTCGCCAAATACACGACGCCCGAAGACCGCGTCGCGGTGATCGCCACCAAGCCCCTCACCGACAACGAAGTCTGGACCGCCTTCGAGCCGGGCGACCTGATGATGTTCCAGCATGGCGACGTGATCGGGCGCGTCAATGTGCCGGTGCCGGCTTCGGTGCTGGAAAAGCTGCGCAATCCGGCTTTGGATGCGTCGGCTTCGGCGACCACGATCGCGGCATCGATTGAAGCGTTACCCGACGCAGAAGCCGAGGTCGACCTCGAAGCGGCAGACGACGCCGCTGCGTTCGAATCCTGAGTCATTGAATCACGCGAGCATTCGCTCGAATCGAATCGCCAGAAACGAAAAAGCCGCTTCTTCCGAAGCGGCTTTTTTCTGCCCGCGCGACGCCGTCTGAACGGCGCCGCCCTGGAACAAACTCAGTGCAGAATCTTCGCCAGAAAGTCCTTCGCGCGATCCGACTTCGGATTGGCGAAGAAGTCTTCCTTGCGGTCGTCTTCCACGATCAAGCCCTTGTCCATGAAGATCACGCGGTGCGCGACCTTCTTCGCGAAGCCCATTTCGTGCGTCACGCACATCATGGTCATGCCTTCCTGAGCGAGTTCGACCATCACGTCGAGCACTTCGTTGATCATTTCCGGATCGAGCGCCGAGGTCGGCTCGTCGAACAGCATGGCGATCGGGTCCATCGACAACGCGCGCGCAATCGCCACGCGCTGCTGCTGACCGCCCGACAACTGGCCAGGAAACTTGTCCGCATGCGCACGCAGGCCGACGCGATCGAGCAGCTTCAGCCCTTTCGCCGTGGCTTCGTCGTTCGAGCGGCCGAGCACCTTCACCTGGGCGAGCGTGAGGTTCTGCACGATCGACAGATGCGGGAACAGCTCGAAGTGCTGGAACACCATGCCGACCTTGGCACGCAGCTTCGACAGATTGGTTTTCTTGTCGGTGAGCGACTGCCCGTTGATGACGATCTCGCCCTTCTGGAACGGCTCGAGGCCGTTGACGGTTTTGATCAGCGTGGACTTGCCCGAGCCCGACGGCCCGCACACCACCACTACTTCACCCTTTTTGACTTCCGTCGTGCAGTCAGTCAGCACTTGAAACTGGCCGTACCACTTCGAAACATTCTTGATAGAGATCATCTTGCGACCTTTTTCTGAAGACCTTTGACGAGGCTCGACGCGACCACACAGATCACGAAATAACACGCGCCCGCGAACAGTACCATCTCGACATTCGTACCGTCACGGTCGCCAATATTCGTGGCCGTGCGGAAGAAGTCGGCGAGGCTGATCACGTAGACGAGCGACGTATCCTGAAACAGCACGATACCCTGCGTAAGCAGCAGCGGCACCATCGCGCGGAACGCCTGCGGCAGCACGATCAGACGCATGGCCTGCGAGTAGCTCATGCCGAGCGCGAACGCCGCGTTGACCTGCCCGCGCGGCACCGACTGAATGCCGGCGCGGATGATCTCCGAATAGTACGCCGCCTCGAACAGCGAGAAAGCGACCATGGCCGACGCGAGGCGAATGTCGATATCCGGCGACAAACCGAGCACGTTTTGCAGCACTTGCGGCACGATCAGGAAGAACCACAGCAGCACCATCACCAGCGGGATCGAACGGAAGATCGTCACGTAGCCCTTCGCGAACCACTCGAAGGGTTTGAACGACGACAGCCGCAACATGGCGAGAACCGTGCCCCAGACGATGCCGAACACGATTGCGATCAGCGTGATCTTGAGGGTGACGATGGCGCCGGTCCACAGCGTAGGCAATGCGCCCGGAATACCGCTCCAGTCGAAATGGTGCATTACTTGCCTCCGATATAGCCGGGCAACCGGGTCCTGGCTTCGACCCAGCGCATCAGTTGCATCACGACCAGATTGATCAGCATGTACGCCAGCGTGACCGCAATGAACGACTCATACGTCTGCGACGTGTAGTCGACCAGTTGTCGCGCCTGAGCGGACAGATCGAGCAGACCGATCGTCGACGCCACCGCCGAGTTCTTGAAGATATTCAGAAACTCGGACGTAAGCGGCGGCACGATGATCCGGTACGCGACCGGCAGCAGCACATAGCGATACGTCTGCCATTGCGTGAAGCCCATGGCCAGGCCCGCGGCGCGCTGGCCGCGCGGCAACGCGTTGATACCCGAGCGCACCTGCTCGCACACGCGCGCGGCCGTGAAAAGCCCGAGACAGATGATCGACGACGAGAAAAACTGCGCGCTCGGCGGCAGTTGCTTGAACCAGTTGCCCATTGAGGGAGGCAGCAACTCCGGTATCACGAGATACCAGATGAAGAACTGCACGATCAGCGGGATGTTACGGAAAATCGCGACATAGACCGTGCCGATGCCCGAGGCCCATTTGTTCGGCACCGTGCGCAGCACGCCGAACAACGAACCGACGATCAGCGCGATCACCCACGCCGACAGCGATACCGTAATCGTCACCCAGAAGCCCGACAGCAGCCAGCCCAGATACGTGGTCGGCTCGCCGGTGGAGACGGGACTCAGCAGAATGCCCCAGTTCCAGTGATATGACATGACCAAGACTCCAGCAAAAAGAAACGGAAGAAGCGCGTGGCCCCTTCCGTTTCGTTCGGCGTTTCAAAAAAACAGCTAAGGTTTAATCGATTGCCTTGTCATTCGGGCTCTTGTAGAGCGCCTTCATGTCGTCGCTTTCCGGGAAGTTCAGGTTCAGGCCCTTCGGCGGAATCGGCGATTCGAACCACTTCTTGTAGATCTGATCAGCTTCGCCCGAAGTTTCGACCTTGGCGATCGCGTCGTCGACCACCTTCTTGAATTCCGGATCGTTCTTGCGAATCATGCAGCCGTAGGCTTCATGCGATTGCGGCGTGCCGACGATCACGAAATCGCCCGGATTGTTCGACTTCGCGCGTTCGCCCGCGAGCAGTGCGTCGTCCATCATGAAGGCAGCGGCGCGGCCCGTGGAGAGCGTCAAGAACGACTCGCCGTGGTCCTTCGCGCTGATGATGTTCATGCCCATGCTCTTGTCCTGGTTCATCTTGCGAAGCAGGCGCTCGGAGGTGGTGCCGGCGGTCGTGACGACCGTCTTGCCCTTCAGGTCCGCCCAGTCCTTGATGCCGGAGTCTTTCTTGGTCATCAGGCGCGTGCCGATCACGAAGATCGTGTTCGAGAAGGCAGCCTGTTGCTGGCGTTCAACATTGTTGGTGGTCGAGCCGCATTCCATGTCGACGGTGCCGTTTTGCACCAGCGGAATACGGTTTTGCGACGTGACCGGCGTGAGCTTCACCTTCAGGTTCGGCATGTTCAGCTTCTGCTTCACCGCCTCCACCACTTTCAGGGCGAATTCCTGTGAGTAACCGATGACGTTCTGCTTGTCGTCGTAATACGAAAACGGGATCGACGATTCGCGATGACCCAGCGAAATGACACCCGTGTCCTTGATCTTTTTCAGCGTACCAGCGTCTTGCGCATGCGCGCCAACCGTAAACAGTCCGAGAGTCGCGAGCAGCAGCGCAGCTTTTTTAACCTTCATTTGTGATCTCCTTGGCAAGAACCGGCGCCAGTTTAGCAAAGTAATTATTCTGAAAGTATCGCTATAAACCATGTTGTTGCGTGTGCGCCGCTACAGGTTTACGGCGCTTCGGGCCGGTCGGTCAACCTTTCCGCATATGCAAAGGCGGGCGGCATCGATACGATGCCGCCCGCCGGGTCGAACACGCCGTCTTGTGGACCGCGTTGAAGCAAGGATTGGCGGCGGATCCGCGGGATAGCGAAACCGCCGTTTGAAACGGAAAGACGCGGAAAGATCAGGGATACAGGCCGCGCAGTTCGCGCGCTTCCAGGATCCGCTTACACGCGACGATAAACGCCGCGGTCCGCACGGACACCTTCTGCTCGCTCGACACCTGCCACACCGCGGCAAATGCTTCACGCATCACACGCTCGAGGCGCTGGTTGATCTCGTCTTCCGTCCAGAAGAAGCTCGAGAAGTCCTGCACCCATTCGAAGTACGACACGGTCACCCCGCCGGCATTCGCCACCACGTCCGGAATCACGAGGATGCCGCGATCGTGCAGGATGTCGTCCGCCGCCGTGGTGGTCGGGCCGTTCGCGCCTTCCACGACGATCTTCGTCTTGATCTTGCCGGCGTTCTTTTCGGTAATCTGGTTTTCCAGCGCCGCCGGAATCAGGATGTCCGATTCGACGGTCCAGAATTCTTCGTTCGTGACCGCGTCCGCCTCAGGGAAACCACCCACGCCGCCCGTCTTGGCCACGTGTTCGAGCAGTGCGACGGCGTCGATACCCGTCGACTTGTACAGCGAGCCGGTGTGATCCTGCACCGCGACCAGCTTCGAACCCGCTTCCTGGAACAGACGCGCCGCGATGCCGCCCACGTTACCGAAGCCTTGAACCGCGATGCGCGCGCCTTCAATGTCGACGCCGATACGGCGCGCCGCTTCGGAGGCCACCACGAACACGCCACGGCCCGTCGCTTCGCGACGGCCGAGCGAACCGCCCAGCGTGATCGGCTTGCCCGTCACGACGCCGGTGGCCGTTTGGCCCTGGTTCATCGAGTACGTGTCCATCATCCACGCCATGATCTGCTCGTTCGTGTTCACGTCCGGCGCGGGAATGTCGGTATTCGGTCCGATGATGATGCCGATTTCGCTGGTGTAGCGGCGCGTCACGCGCTCCAGCTCGCCACGCGACAAGGCGCGCGGGTCGACACGGATGCCGCCTTTCGCGCCGCCGTACGGCACGTTCACCGCAGCGTTCTTCACCGACATCCACGCCGACAAGGCCATCACTTCCGACAACGTCACGTCCTGGTGGTAACGCACACCACCCTTGCCCGGACCGCGCGACACGTTGTGCTGCACGCGATAGCCTTCGAAGTGAGCGACCGTGCCGTTATCGAGTTCGATAGGCACGTCGACGACCAGAATGCGCTTCGGGCGCTTCAGGGTTTCGAGCCAGCGGGACAGGGAGCCGAGGTACGGCGCGACGCGATCGACCTGACGCAGGTAGTTGCCCCACGGGCCGAGATCGTCTTTATTCAGGTAGGAAGGAACCGACTGCAACGTTAATGCGGATTGTGCTGCTTGTTGCTGGGATGACATGAACGCTCCGGCGTTGATCGAGTAACAGCATTGTGGAAAAACGCCGTTTTGAAATCCAATGCCGTTTCCTTATCCGATTATGTTTTTTTTGCATAACCATCGAGAAGCCGCAAATTCGCGTCGTAGGGAAGCAGGATTTCAGGCCGTGCCTTGGGCCAGTTCCTCCGACACCACCTCCCACAACTGACGCACGAGTATCTGTCGCGCATCGTCGCTCTTCGCCGCGAGCTTGTCGCGATACAGACGAATCTCCATGGTCAGTGTGAGCTGTCCTTCCGGCGTGCCACGCGTGGCACGGTCGAGGCGGATCAGCTTGCCGTCGGCGACCGCGTCTTCCACCGCGCTGTGCGGCAGGAAAGCGATGCCGTGCCCGGCCAGTGCCATCGCCTTGAGTCCTTCGGCCATGTCGGTTTCGTAGAGCCGGTCGAGGTACAGGCGCTCCGGCGCGTTGGCGAGGATCACTTCGGTCATGCGTCCCAGATAGGCGTTCGGCGTGTAGGACAGGTAAGGCGTGGGTGCCTCGGCCGTGCCCGGCAAGGTGTGACGCGGCCGGCCGGCGCGGCCCGGTGCCGAGAACGGACTGATCGGCTCATTGCCGAGCGTCAGCATGTCGTAGCGGCCCGGATCGAGCGCGACCGGATGGCTAGGATGGTGATAGCCCATCATCAGATCGCAGCCGCCTTCCACCAGCGACAACGCCGCGTCGTGCACGTTCAGGGCCCGCAGGCGTGTGTGGATCGGGCCCAGATGGGCTTCGATCCGCTGCAGCCAACGTGGGAAGTAAGTCAGCGACAGCGTATGCGGCACGGCGAACTCGATGGTCGCCTGCGGCGTCGCCGTATGGCCGCGCAGCAGCGCACGGGCTTCGTGGAACTGCGAGAGCATGGCGAGCGCTTGCTCGTTGAATACCTGGCCGGCCGCCGTGAGCCGCGTCGGATAGACCGAGCGATCGATCAGTTCCGTGCCGAGCCAGGCTTCGAGCGCCTGAATCCGCCGGGAGAACGCCGGCTGCGTGACGTGTCGCAATTCAGCCGAGCGGCTGAAACTACGCGTTTCCGCTAGCGAAACGAAGTCTTCGAGCCATTTCAGTTCCATGCGGGGCCTGCTGCCGACGGGAGAGAGGAAGTCAGCATTCTAGTGGGTGTCGAGAGCCAGTCTGTGGCAAGGGTGCGCGCGAGCGCGTGATAGCCCGCCAATGCGAAATCGGATTGCGCCGATGGGCGGGCCGTCGGCGAGCCGCTATCTTGCTGCGCTCACGCCGCCGCGGCCAGTGCGCCGCGTCCTCCACCAAGCTTCGTCGACAACGCGCCTTTCAGGGCGCGAAAACCCGCCATGTCTCCACTCGTCTCCATCATCACCCCGACGGCCAATCGCGAGCGTTTGCTGCCGGCCATCGCCCGCTGCGTGCTTCGCCAGCAGATCGACTGGGAATGGCTGATCCTCGATGACAGCCCCGAGCCGAGCGCGTCCATGCAAGCGCTGGCGTCGCAGGACGTACGCGTTCGCTACTTTCATTCCGCCGCGCGCATGTCGATCGGCGCGAAGCGCAACGCGTTGATCGCCGAATCGCGCGGCTCGGTGATCGCCCATTTCGACGACGACGACCACTACGCGCCGCATTACCTCGCCCACATGGTCAGGACGATGCAGGAGAACCGCGCGGATCTCATCAAACTGTCGGGCTTCTTCATGTACGCGCCGCACACGCAATTCTTCGGCTACATGGACCTGAACGCCAAGGTGGGCCTGCACTACGAACTGAGCGGGCGTTCGGTCAGCCACATCGAGTTCCACGAGAAAATGCAGATCGGCGCGGATTTCATCCTGTTCTATGGTTTCTCGTACGTGTACGGCAAAGCGCTTGCCGCGGTCTCGGCCTTTGACGATATCGACCTGTGCGACGACGAAAGCTTCATCCGGCGCGTGGTCGAGGCAGGCCGCAACGTGATCGCCGTGGACGATCCTCGAGCCAGTTGCCTGCATCTGGTCCATCCCGCGTCCACCTCACGCTGCTTCTCGCGCTACTCGATGCCGGCCTTCACGCTGCCCACCCTGTTTCCCGGCTACGAAGGCTATCCGGACTAGCCGCCACACAGCCGCCATGCGGGCGCCGTACGCGTCGCGGCGAAATCGGGGCAAGCGGCGTCCGGTGGTAAAATTCGCGGTTCCGGCAGTTTCCCCCGCGTTTTCACCCTTGCGTTTTGCCCTCACCCGGCCCCCATCATGTCCGACACTCGCCCCGACACCCTGTTCGCGCTGAACGCGCTCTCCCCGCTCGACGGCCGCTACGCCTCGAAAACCGAAGCCCTGCGCGACTGGCTCTCGGAAGCCGCTTTCATGCGCAATCGCGTAACGGTCGAAATCCACTGGTTGATCGCCTTGTCGCGCGCCGGTTTCGCCGAAGTGCCGCGCTTTTCCGAGGCGTCCGAACAATTCCTGCTGCAACTGGCCGAGCGCTTCACCGCGCACGACGCCGCGCGCATCAAGGAAATCGAACGTGTGACGAATCACGACGTGAAGGCGGTCGAGTACTGGCTGAAGGAATCGGTGAAGGGTCAGGCGGAACTGGAACGCGCGAGCGAGTTCATCCACTTCGCCTGCACGTCGGAAGACATCAATAACACGTCGCACGGCCTGATGCTGGCGGGTGCCCGTGAACACGTGATCCTGCCAGCGCTGCGCTCGGTGCATCAGCGCCTCGTCGCCCTGGCTCACGCGCACGCCGAACAGCCGATGCTGTCGCGCACGCACGGCCAGCCGGCCAGCCCGACCACACTCGGCAAGGAACTCGCCAACGTCGCGGCCCGTTTGGAACGCGCGATCGACCGTATCGCCAAGGTCGAACTGCTCGGCAAGATGAACGGCGCGGTCGGCAACTTCAACGCGCACCTGTCCGCGTATCCGGAGTTCGACTGGGAAGCGTTCTCGCGCGAAGTGGTCGAACAGCGTCTGAAGCTCACGTTCAATCCGTACACGATCCAGATCGAGCCGCACGACTACATGGCCGAACTGTTCGACGCGGTGTCGCGCGCCAACACGATCCTGCTGGATCTGGACCGCGACGTGTGGGGCTACATCTCGGTCGGCTACTTCAAGCAGCGCACCAAGGCCGGCGAAATCGGTTCGTCGACCATGCCGCACAAGGTCAACCCGATCGACTTCGAAAACTCAGAAGGCAACCTCGGCCTCGCGAACGCCACGCTGCGCCATCTCGCCGACAAGCTGCCGGTCTCGCGCTGGCAGCGCGACCTGACCGATTCGACGGTGCTGCGCAATATCGGCGTCGCGTTCGGTTACTCGCTGCTCGCCTACGACTCGCTGATCCGCGGTCTGGACAAGCTCGAAGTGAATGCACAGCGTCTGAACGAAGACCTCGACAACTGCTGGGAAGTGCTGGCCGAGCCGGTGCAAACGGTGATGCGCCGTTACGGCATCGAGAATCCGTACGAGCAGTTGAAGGAATTGACGCGCGGCAAGGGCATCACGCGGGAAGCGCTGCAAACGTTCGTCAACGGGTTGGCGATTCCGCAGGACGCGAAAGACCGTTTGCTGGCGATGACGCCGGCCTCGTACATCGGCAAGGCAGTCGAACTGGCGAAGCGGATCGCCTAACCGGCTTGAGTCGTACATCGCCTCGTAGCCCGAGGCGTAAAAAAACCGCTCCTCGGAGCGGTTTTTTATTTGCAGCGACTAAGCACACTCACTGACGCGCTTCCACCTGCCTCAGCACTTCGACGACGATCTCTTCCGGCGACAGTTCGATGCTCACCGTGATCGCTTCGTCCGGGCCCGGTTCTTCGAGCGTATCGAGCTGGCTTTGCAGCAGCGACGGATCGAAGAAATGGCCGGTGCGCGTGGTCAGACGCTGCTCCAGCACTTCACGCGAGCCCTTCAGATACACGAAGCAGACGTCCCGGTCGCCGTCGCGCAAGACGTCGCGATACGAGCGTTTCAGCGACGAGCACGTGAACACCGCCGTCTCGCCCGCCTTCTGCTTCTCGACGATCGCCACGCGGATGGTTTGCAGCCACGGCCAACGGTCTTCGTCGGTGAGCGGAATGCCGTGGTGCATCTTCTCCTTGTTGGCGGCGCTGTGAAACGCGTCGCCGTCGGTGAACGCGCAATGCAGGCGTTCCGCCAGCATTTCGCCAATTCTCGTCTTGCCGGCGCCCGACACGCCCATTGCGATCAGAATCATCAAAAACTCCTTACACGACCGTCGCGAGCGCGAAGGTCAAACCCAAGCCCATCAGTGAAATGATGGTTTCGAGGAGCGACCATGTCTTGAAGGTCTGCCCCACTGTCATACCGAAGTATTCCTTGATCAGCCAGAAACCGCCGTCGTTCACGTGCGAGAAGATCAGCGAGCCCGAGCCGGTGGCGAGCACCAGCAGTTCCGGCTCGACATGCACGCCGCTAGCCGAAGCGATCGGTGCGACGATGCCGCACGCCGTAGTCATTGCGACCGTCGCCGAACCCGTGGCCAGACGAATCAATGCGGCCACCAGCCAGCCGAACAACAGCGGCGACAGATGCATGGCGGTTGCCACATTGACGATTTCCTTCGAAATACCGCTATCCATCAGCACGCGCCCAAACCCACCGCCCGCGCCGACGATCAGCGTGATGCCCGCGATCGGCGCGAGACAGTCGCCGCAGAACTTCTGGATCTGCTCGCGAGTGAAACCGCGGCTCGCACCAAAGGTCCAGAAGCTCACCAGCACCGCGATCAGCAGCGCGACGTCCGAGTTGCCAACGAAACGCAGCAGATCGTTCGGCAAGGTTTTCGGCGTGGAGATGAGATCGGCCCAGCTTCCCACCAGCATCAGGATCACCGGCAGCAGAATCGTGAGCAGCGTGATGCCGAAGCTCGGCAGTTCGCGCTTGGGCGCGGCGTTTTGCGCGCCGTTTTTGGCTTCGTCATCGTGACCGAGAAATTGCGCCGCGAGCGCGTTGTCTTTTGGCAGCTTGATATAGCGGCTGATCAGCAACGCGAACAGCGGACCCGCGACGATCGCGGTCGGCACACCGACGATCAGCCCATAGGCGATGGTCCTGCCGATATCCGCGTGATACGCCTGCACCGCGAGCATCGCGGCCGGATGCGGCGGAAGCAGCCCGTGCACGACGGACAGGCCCGCGACCATCGGCAAGCCGACCAGCAGCAGCGACTTGTTGGTACGCTTCGCGACGTTGAACGCGATCGGAATCAGCAGCACGAAACCGACTTCGAAGAACACCGGCAAGCCGACGATGATCGCCACGATCATCATGGCCCAGTGAATGTTCTTCTCGCCAAAGAAGTTGATCAACGTGGTGGCGATGCGTTCGGCACCGCCCGATTCGGCCATCATCTTGCCGAGCATCGTGCCCAGACCGACCACCACGGCTATGTGCCCGAGCGTATTGCCGTTACCCGTTTCGAACGATTTGACGATGGTGGCCATCGGCATGCCGGATGCAAGACCCAGCAGCAGCGACACGATGATCAGGACGAGGAACGGATAAACCTTGTAGCGCGTGATCAGCAGGATCAGCAATGCGATGGCGATCACCGCGAAGACCAGCAGCGTGCTGCCGTGGACAGCTTCCATGAAGCTCCTCCTTTTGCGTTATTGATTTGAGTGCATCCGACCTGGTGCTGCGCGCCAGCCCCCTGAGGGGGTCACAAGAAAACTTCGGGCGGACCGGCGTTTTCTTGTGCGTGCGGACACGGCAGCACTTCGTCTCACGGCGACCTGTGCGGCGCCTTGAAACCGGGCTGACCGCGCGGACGCTGAATTTTACTGTTTGTTGTCTGTAAACGTGCGCCAATTCCGCGCGCATATCGCAAAAGAGCCTCGCCAGGACAGCCTGAGCGGCTGTATCGACGAGGCTCCTTTGCGCTGGACCTTGATAAACGCTTAGCGTGCGGACCGCTTCAACTCAATGGGCGGGCGCGGCCAACTGGCTCGCGGCCCGCGCGAGGCGCGTGACCTCGTCCCAGTTTTGCGCGGCGAGCGCGGCTTTCGGCGTGAGCCACGAGCCGCCCACGCAAACCACGTTCGGCAGCGAAAGGAAATGCGTCGCCGTTTCCGCCGTGATACCGCCGGTCGGGCAGAACTTCAGATTCGGGAACGGACCGTGAAAAGCTTGCAGCATCGGCACGCCACCGGCTTGCTGCGCCGGGAAAAACTTCACGATTTCGTAGCCGAGTTCCAGCGCCGCGATGATGTCCGACGGCGTCATCACGCCCGGCAGCAGCGGCAAGCCCGCATCCTGCGCGGCCTTGTGCATGTCTCTCGTCAGGCCAGGAGAGACGCCGAACTGCGCGCCCGCCTTCTTGGCCTGAGCGCAATGCTCGGGCTTCGTAATCGTGCCGACACCGACCACGATGTCTTCGGCCAACTGGCTTGCGCGTTCGATCGCTTCGAGGCCTGCTGCAGTGCGCAAGGTGATTTCCAGCACCTTCACGCCGCCCGCGTGCAGCGCGCGAGACACGTGTACCCCCTGTTCGACCGAGTCAAACGCGAGCACCGGAATCACCGGCCCGAGGCGCACGATATCGCTTACTGTTTTCGAGGTCATAGTCAGACTCCTTGTTCTGCAGCACTTAGCTGGCGTGAGTGGTGCTTGTGTGTTTTGCGGTATGAGCTTTGGCTGCTTCGCCGTGATGCGCCGGACGCTCGCCCACCATCGCGCCGAATACCGACGCACCCTGCTCCGCCGGCGCCGCCGCCGCGCGGAATACCCCGAACAGTTCGCGGCCGAAACCGACTTCGTTTTCGGCCTGATGCTGCGGCACGGCGTTCGGCCGCGCTGCCCATTCGGCCGCGTCGATCTCGATGTCGAGCACGCCGGCTTCGGCGTCGATCACCAGCATGTCGCCCGTGCGCACCTTGCCGATCGGCCCTTGCAGCAACGCTTCCGGCGACAGGTGAATCACCGCCGGCACTTTGCCCGACGCGCCGGACATGCGGCCATCCGTGACCAATGCAACATGGAAACCTTGATCCTGCAACACACCGAGCAGCGGCGTCAAACGATGCAGTTCAGGCATGCCGTTTGCCCGCGCGCCCTGGAAGCGCACCACCGCGATGAAGTCGCGCTTCAGTTCGTGCTTGTCGAACGCTTCCTGCACGGCTTCCTGCGAATCGAACACGATGGCCGGCGCCTTGACCTTGCGATGCTGCGCCGCGACCGCGGAAATCTTGATGACGCCGCGGCCGAGCTTGCCCTGCATCAGGCGCAAACCGCCGTCCGGCTGGAACGGTTCCTTGATGCCGCGCAACACCGCCGTGTCTTCGCTCGTTTGCGCGCCCGGCACCCATTGCAGCTTGCCGTCGATCAGCTTGGGCTCTTCCGTGTAGTGCTTCAGGCCCTTGCCCGCGACAGTGTTGACGTCTTCGTGCAGCAAGCCGCCTTCCAGCAGATTGCGCACCAGGAACGCGACGCCGCCTGCCGCGTGGAAGTGGTTCACGTCGGCCTTGCCGTTCGGGTAAATCTTCGCGAGCAGAGGCACCGCTTGCGACAGCGTGTCGAAGTCGTCCCAATCGATCACGATGCCCGCCGCGCGTGCAATCGCGACCAGATGCAGCGTGTGGTTGGTCGAGCCGCCCGTCGCCAGCAACGCGACGATGCCGTTGACGATCGCCTTTTCGTCGACCACATGGCCGATCGGCATGTAGTTGCCGCGCTCGACCGTCAGATCGAGCACGCGGCGCGCGGCCTGCGCCGTCAGCGCGTCGCGCAGCGGCGTATGCGGATGCACAAAAGCTGAACTGGGCAGATGCAAACCCATCACTTCCATCAGCATCTGGTTGCTGTTCGCGGTGCCGTAGAACGTGCAGGTGCCGTGGCTGTGATACGCGGCGGCTTCCGCTTCGAGCAGCGCGCCGCGGTCGCACTGGCCGGTGGCGAAGAGCTGGCGGGTCTTGGCTTTGTCGTCGTTGGACAGGCCGCTGCCCATCGGGCCGGCCGGCACGAAGATGGTCGGGATATGGCCGAATTGCAGCGCGCCGATCAACAGGCCCGGCACGATCTTGTCGCAAATGCCGAGGCACAGTGCCGCGTCGAACATGTTGTGCGTGAGCGCGACCGCCGTGCTCATCGCAATGACTTCGCGCGAGAACAGCGACAGTTCCATGCCGGCATTGCCTTGCGTGACGCCGTCGCACATGGCCGGCACGCCGCCCGCGAATTGCGCGACGCCGCCGTTTTCACGCGCGGCCTGCTTGATGATGTCGGGGTAGTTTTTGTACGGCGCGTGGGCCGACAGCATCTCGTTGTACGAGGACACGATGCCGATGTTCGGCTCGCGAATCTGCTTGATGACGAGTTTGTCGTTGCCTTCGAGGCCCGCGAAACCGTGCGCGAGATTGGCGCAGGAGAGCGCGCCGCGCGCCGGAAACTTGCCCTGCGCATGGTGGATGCGGGCGAGATACGCCTCACGAGTGGGTTTGCTGCGCTCGACCACGCGTTGCGTGACCTTCAACAATTGCGAATGCGGGGAAACCATCGGAGCTCCTTCGTCGCTGGCGTGAGCGTGCGCGCACTATGCCAGGTAGGTATCGCGGGGATGTCGAATCAGTTGACGACGCCATCTTAGTAGAAAAACTACATGATCGCAATGTTCTCTGGTGCTGCGCTGCGGCATGTTTTGATTGCCTGAAACGCCCAACCGGCTTAGCTTTCGTGCGTTACGCCTAAAACCTAGGGATTACACCTACAGGCATAAATGTAGTTTTTGTACCTTCTCAGCAATCAGCTATAGTCCACGCATTCTTCAGCATAGTGCGAGTTTTCCAATGATGCTGTCTCAGGTGGAAGAGATGCGCGAGCAGTTGCGGCCGTCCGAGCGCAAACTCGCCGACTACGTGATCGAGGCGCCGCGCGAAGTGCTCGATCTGTCGATGACGGAAGTGGCCGCCCGCGCGGGCGTGAGCCAGCCGACCATCGCGCGGTTCTGTCATGCGCTCGGGTTTTCGGGGTTTCGTGAGTTCAAGATCCGGCTGGCGCAAGGGATTGCGTCGGGCGTGCCGACCGTCTATCGGGATGTGCGGCCGGATGAGGGCGCGCCCGGACTGATCGCCAAAGTATTCGACCGGACCATTGGCACGCTGATCGAGGTGCGTAACAGCCTGTCGCCGGATAGCATCGAAGCGGCTGTCGATCTGCTGGCGAACGCGGCGCGCATCGAGTTCTATGGAGCGGGCGGCTCAGGCATTGCCGCGCAGGATATCCAGCACAAGTTTTTCCGGCTCGGCATGCCGAGCGTCGCGTACTCCGATCCGCATACTTACTCGATGTCGGCGGCGCTGCTCGGACCCGGCGATGTCGTGGTCACGGTGTCGAATACCGGCCGAACCCGCGACATCATCGAAGCGGCGCGCTCAGCGCTCGCTCGCGGCGCGAAGGTGATCGCGATCACGCATGGCAGTTCACCGCTTGCGCGCGTCGCGTCGATCTGCCTGTTCTCGAACGTGGTCGAGGAAAACGACGTGTTTTCGCCGATGACGTCGCGCATGTCGCATCTGGCGATCGGCGACATTCTGGCGGTCGGCGTCGCGCTCAAGCGCGGGCCCGAGTTGGTCGAGCGGGTTGGACAGGCGAAAGGGGTGATTGGCCGGTTGAGGATCGACGGCGAAGGTTGAAGAGCCTATCCAGGTCTATACGAAACTTTCGACCCATCCACCTATTTGCACCAGAGTCTTCGCGCACGCCGACAGCGCGCTTCACTCGGTCACCTGAGAGGGACGCAACCGCCGCACGGTCACCTGGAAATCGCAGGTGCAGGAAGGGCTGACGAGCCTGCGCTGTCCAGGTTCGATGCGATCAGCGTCAGCAGATGGCCGCGAATGCGCGCGACGACTTCGGGCCAGTTGCCGTCGAAGCGCCGGCGAAAGAGGCGCATCGTTGGATACCAAGGGCTGTCTTCCCGCGTGTAGTGCCAACGCCAGTCGCCGTACGAAGGCAACATCAGCCACGTTGGCTTGCCCATCGCGCCCGCGACGTGCGCAACCGACGTATCGACCGTCAGCACGAGATCCAGTGCCGCGATGGCACTGGCAGTCTCGTCCATGCTGCGAATGTCGGCGCCCAGATCATGAAAGTTCGACAATCGTTGCGCGCACTGCGCGGCCTCGTCGGCACCCGCGCCTTTTTGCAGACTGAAGAACTGGACACCTTCGAGCTGGAACAGTTCGTCGAGCACGGACAATGACGGCAGCGAGCGCGCGTGGTCGTTTTCGTGCGTCGGCGCACCTTTGAATACCACGCCGACCTTCAGCGCATGCGACTCGGTCCGCAGTAAAGCAGGCGCCTCGTCGGACGGCGCGCGCAGGAAGGGCACCGATACGGGTAGTGCGTCTAGTTCCAACGGCAGATGCGCAGGAATGGCATGCGGGAACACCCAGCAATCGTGCGCCGGCAGTTGTGCGGCATGTTTCACGTCGATGACGGCGTCGGCTTCGCGGGAGACTTCGAAAAGCGACACGAGCGGCGTCTGGCACATCACTGTCACGCGCGCGGCGCCGCAGCGCTCGCGCAGCATGCGAGCGAAACGCAAGAAGAAAATCTCGTCGCCTAGCCCGAACTCGCTCCAGATCACGATCGACTTGCCCTCAAGCGATTCGCCCTTCCACTCGGGAAACGTGGCAGGCGGTTGCGCCGTCGTGCGGCGTTGCCAGCCGAACGACGCCATCGCCGCTTCGCGCAACCGGAAGCCGTGGTGTAGCTTACCGCGCGAAATTGCATGCAACGCGCGATATAAACGCGGCAGATGCTCATTGGGAAGACGCACGACACATTGTTCCAAAATACGATCGACCTCATTCTCCCGGTCCCAGCGGAGCCACTCCATCATTGACCGATGGTAGACCATAAACCGGTACGGATAAGTCTTCACCGCGCGTCGGCCAGCGTCGATGCTCGCCTCCGCGCTACGCGCCTTCACGATGGCGTCGAGCATGTTCTGCGCCGTCGGCACGGCACGCTTGCGCAACACGACTTCGATCGCGCATTCCGCGAGACCGCGTGCGGTCTGATCCGCGTCGTTGCGCGCTTCATCGTAGTGATCGCGCACCAGGTTTACACGTTCGCAAGATGCGACGTGCGACAGCGTCTGTATCAGGTCCAGGATGTTGATCGATTGCGCCAACTGTTTTTCGGGCTTGCAGATCGTGAAGCTCGCCTTGTGCCGCTTGTTGAAGCGGTTCGGCCAAGCACCCTTTCCGTACAGGTCCTCGTCGGGGAGAGTCAGGACCGCGTAGCCACCGGGCTTCAGCAGATCCAGCCACCTTGCCAGCGCCTTGCCCGGATTGGTGACTTCGGCGAGGACGTGGCTGGCATGCACGAAGTCGAATGACCCGTCGTCTGCGCCCTTCATCTGCACCACGTCGCCTTGCTGCTCGCCCCACGACTGGATGCGGCGAGCCCGAGGAAAGAGATGCGTGTGCGCTGCCAGTGGATCCTCCCCGGCGCCGATGTCGAGGCCTTCGCCCACGAAGTAGTGTTGTATGAAGGCCGGATCGTGCGAGCGGCGCAGTGCCGATTTGCTCGTTTCGTTCATCTTCGCCTCATGCAGCCGCTGCCGGCGTTGCTACGTCGATCTGTTCTTGCCACAGTGCCTGCATGCGCTCGCCGAGGATTTCCGGACGGCCCGCGAAGATCAGCTTTTCGATAGCCTGAGGACCCGCCAGCCTCGCCGAGAGTTCGTTACGCTCTTCAGCGTTTTCGATCAGACGCAGTGCCGCTGCCTTGTACTCTTCGTTGGTCTTCGTGACCATCCACTCGGGGAAGCCGAGACGGCGGAACATGCCTTCGTCGATATGTTCGTGCACTTCGCGGCCGGTCTTGCACACGCCGACGAGACCTGCCCACACCGTATCGACGATGCCATTCGTATTGCCGAACGGGAACGGATTCAGGAACAGATCGCAACCCGCGATCACCTTCATATAGCCCGCGTAGTTCTGATGCTTGTGCACGACAGCCGCATCGCCCATCAGACGGCGAATGAGATTGCGCACTTGCGGATAGATCAGGCCGTTCGCCTGGCCCATCAGGAAATGGAACTTCACCGGCACTTTCGATTCGCGCGCAATCTGGGCGCACGTATTGAGGAAGCCCGGGTTCTGCTTGATCGTCGTACCGGCGATGGCGATCTTCACGACGCCGTCCGAGGGCGCTTTCTCCGGCAGATTCAACTCGAGCAGCGCGGCGGGGGCGCGATACGGCATGCCGTCCGAAGGCAGCTTCAGCAGCTTCTCACTGAAGCAGGCCTCGTCGCCGACGTAATCTTCTTCGACCACCACATAGTCCATTGCATGACCGTGCGTCGTGGCGGGGTGACCCAGCGCCATCAATTGCATCGGGGCGACGCGTAGGCAGGCAAGCACCATCGTGATCGGGAACATGCCAACGCTCGGCATGTACATCATCTGTGCCTGGCGTGCTTCGCTGGTATCGCGGACTTGCCGGGCGGTTTCCCACAGGTTTGCGCCTTCGAGCGGAATGAACTCATGGAAGACAGCCTTGCCCGCATCGTCCACGCGGCCGTTGTAGCCCATACCGACGAGGTGGAACTTGTCGCGCATCGCGACCATCGTTTGCGAGTGCGTGCGATAGATCGAGTGGTTCTTCGAGAACCATTCCAGCACCACGATCACCACCGGCTTTTCGCCGGCGACAGCCGGAGCGGCGGCACGCTGCACGTCGTGGATGTCCAGGCTTACGAGCTTGCGACGGATCAGCGTGTTGATCGGCTTCTTGATGTCGTGCTTGCCCGGCAGGTCCGCGTAGCTGCAGTGCATGTACATGTCGTGCAGCACGCCCATCGGAAGCGCGTCGATGTTTTCGATTTCCGCAAGCCGCTCAGGCAACCAGCGCAGCAGCATCTCGCGCTTCTGATGCGCGGACGGTGTGCCGAGGAAGCGCGAAGACATGATCGTCGTCGCCATGCTTGCGGCCATCACCTTGTTGGCTTTCCACAGAACGTCCCAGTCGACGCGAACCTCAGATTCCGGAAGATAGAACAACTGAAACTTGCGGAATTCGTTGTTGCGAAGCTCAATCGCATTGCGCGCTTCTTCGTCTACGCCCAGTGAACGCAGAATGTGGTCCGCATTGCGGAATGGGCTTGCCGAAAACATGGCGGCAAGCCAGCGCTGGAACAGCATGAGACGCCCGATCCCGACGTCCGAGATCGTAAATTTCGGATCCGTGGCCAGTGCGGTGATCGCAGACGTGATTCGTGCGAGCAGGTGTTCGTCCATGATGTTGTGCGCTTCGCCCGACTGGGCCCACGTATCGACGTCCATCAATACGCCATAGTTTTGATCGATCTTGTTGAGCAACTCCAGTAGCATGCGGCCCGCCTTCTCATGTTCACGGCGATAGCAGAGGTGTTCGAACTTGTTGATGCTGAATTTCATGATGTTCTCCGGATGATTGAATATCGTTAAAGCGTGAGCGAGTGATGGGCGGGACCGCGGCGGCCCCGTCTCATGCAATGCGTGTTAGTGATTCCAGGTGACCGACAGCCAGTACTGCAGCGGCTTTTTGCCGGGCTCAACCCAGGAAGCCGACGAGAAGCCAAAGGGTTTCGATACCGACGCCGAGACCGTCGCGCCGATCGGCGTGAGCCAGTCGACACTGGCGCCGTAGCCGGCGAGCGTGCGCGTGTTGGTGACGTCCGATACGCCCGGATAGCTCTGTTCCCAGCCGGCCCAAGGCGTGTGGTTAACGCGGCCGATAGCGAAATCCGAGAACACGCCGAGTTGGATCTGGTGACCTGTCGCGACAGGGAAACGCTGGTACAGGCCCGCGTTGATGACGACGCCGTCGTCAAACGAGATTTCGTCGGAGCGGTACGCGCGCACGGCATTGGGGCCGCCTGCGGCCAGCTTTTCACTCGGGTCGAGGTTGCGGTTTGTCATCTGCCCGTTGATGCGACCCGACAGGAACAGATTGCCGCTGCGAGTCAGGGCGTACGTGCCGAAACTGCTGCCCGTGAACTTCGCGTAGTTGCCGGCGGGGTTGGCGACCGAGTCTCCGTATGGAAAGTCGTTGCTCTGATGGCCGAGCGTGATCGCGCCTTGACCGGTCAGGATGTTCGTACGCAGTTGCTGGGCGCGGTCGCCGTTGTCGGCCTGCACGGAGAAGCGAACGGAGTCGAGCTTGCTGTGCGTCGAGGTGTCGTACTCTTTCATGTCCGTCGAGGTCTGGCTGTGCAGCAGCGAGACACCGCCCCAGACATTGGCATCGAGTCCGCGGGTGAACGGATACAGTACGCCCGCGGAGGCCGTGGTGGCCACGCCGGCCATCGGCGTAATCGTGTTCGTCGTGTATTGCTGGCGGCTGATACCACCGGTCAGACGTAATCCGTCGTTCAAGATCGGCACGCTGCCGTCCAGTTCGCCGGTCCACATCTTTTTGTCGGTGGCGAGCAGTGTGAATGCGTAGCTTTCGCCCGCGCCAAAAAAGTTGTTTCCGGAGACGGTGCCGCCCATGCGGTACGTGCCCGTCGTCGGCACGCCCTGGTTGTCGAAGATCAGATTGGCCGCGAGAGGTTTGCCCTTCTGCGCGACGCCGTACACGACCTTCACGTCGCCTGTACCGGCGCCGGGACCGAATTGCGGCGCATTGTCGAGTGCGACGCCCGGCACGTCTTGCAGAAGCTGCGTCGAACGTTCAAGACGCGACGTCTTCAGGTAGCAGGCGCCCGGGAGCGTATCGCTCCCGCACAGTGCGTGTGTGATCAGCTTGCGCAGACGGGAATCCGCGACGCGCGATTTGTTATGGATTTCGATCTCGCTGATGCGGCCAGGAAAGACGGAAAACATCGGCTGGCCGCCTTGTTGCAGCGCATGCCAGTCCGACTCGGTCATCAGCACCTGGCCAATCGGGAATCCGCCTTGACGCAACGCATCCGTCAGTCGATCCGACCAGCGGTTGACTTCGTCGAGCGAGTGGGGCGCGGCGCCCAGTTGCTGTGCTTGAGTGCGCAGCAACTGGATCACCGCTGCTTCGTCCTGACCACCTGCGGGGAGAAGTTTGAAATCGACGATGGCTTTTTGCGCCGTCACCACCGCGCTCGCATCGGCGACGGGCTCGGCGTGGACTACGCCGGTCATCAACAACGGCAAGACCCACATTGCTTGAGTGATCTGCCGATTTACTGAGTTTCTACGCCACAACATGGAAGCAATCCTTGCTTTGATTAAAACAGGGTGGCGACACGCTCTTTGTGGATTGTTTTTTATCCCAGTGATTCGTACCGCCGACACTGGAAAGAGTAAAAGTTTGATGATCAGAAGCGAATAGGACTATTCCAAAAAAGCGCCCCGACTTTTAGGAGTCGGTGACGTGGTTGGGTCTTTCCAGCCCTGCGTTTCCGCCGCAAAAGCCGATCGGCGGCATGCGACTGCCGTTTATGCGGCGATAGCGCGATGGGACAATTCCTAAAATTCTGTCTGAAATGACGATTCTTATATTTTTATTAATGTTATTCGCATCCATTTCAATTTTCGCGCATAGGATTAATCCTAGATTTTGCAGTTAAGAATAATCTCAAATATGTACCAATCCTTAGCCCGAACAAAAAAAGGCGGTGCGTAGAGCACCGCCTTTCAATCAGCTAGATCAACGCGCGGGAGTAGATCGTGCTGTAGGTGACCGATTACCCCGCAGTCCCGTTGGTCGCACTACTGGCGCAGGGCGCCAGTAGTGCGGACGCAGGATCAGACGCCGGCTGCCGGGGCATGAACCGGGAACGCATGATCTACGCCGTGCTTCAACCAGCCATGCGAGTTGATGACGTACGGCTTGCCATCCTTAACGCCGCTCTCCGTGTAGAAGAACTCATGCGTCTGCGCATTGACCGACAGATCCGCCTTCATCTGCGACTGCTTGTCCTCGGACGTGAAATGCTTCACGCCGTCGGCGCCATCGCGCAAGACCAGATGACGGTCCACCGGCCCCGAGTGCGTGAGCAAACGCACATCGGCATAGTGCATCAGCATGTCGACGTTCACATGCTCGACTTCGGCGTCGGTCCAGAGCGCGGCATCACCTGCCGCCACCGTCAGCGGTTGCACCTGGTCGAGGTACCAGTGCGCATCCACATCGGCCCAGATGAATGCAGCCAGACCGCCCGCACCGATTGCACCGATTGCTGCGCCAGCCGCACCGACCGAATCGCCGTGGCCGCTGCTGTCTGCGGTGACATCGCTGCCGCCGCCCGGGATGCTGGTCGAGCCGTTGTCGGTACCGCCCGTTTGACCGCCATTCGAGATGTTGGTCGAACCGTTGTCCGTACCGTTGCTGTCGCCGCCACCCGAGATGTTGGTCGAACCGTTGTCGGTACCGTTGCTATCGCCGCCGCCGGTGGTATTGGTCGAGCCATTGGCCGTACCGTTGCTATCGCCACCGCCGGTGGTATTGGTCGAGCCATTGGCCGTACCGTTGCTATCGCCACCGGCAATGTTGCCGTTGTCGATGATCACAGTCGTACCGTTGTCCGTGGTGTTGATCGTGCCGTTGTCGATCACACCCGAGGCATTGGTCGAGTTACCGTCGATGATCGTCGTGCCGTTGTCCGACGTGTTGATCGTGCCATTGTTGTCGATACCCGTACCGTTGGTCGAATCACCCGAGATGTTGGTCGTGCCATTACCCGAGTTGTCGATCGTTCCGTTGTTGTCGGTGCCCGTACCGTTGGTCGAATTGCCCGAGATATTGGTCGTGCCATTGTCGGTGGTGTTGATCGTGCCATCATTGATCACGCCACTGCCATTGGTCGAGTTACCCGAAATATTCGTGGTGCCGTTATCGGTGGTGTTGATCGACGCGTTCGGGTCGATGACCGTGCCGTTACCGTTGGTCGAGTTGCCGTCGATGTTGGTCGAACCATTACCGCTCGTGTTGATCGAGCCGTTGATGTCGGTGCCGTCACCGTCGGTCGAAT
>NZ_JARESS010000043.1:0-75130 GCF_046027915.1 Paraburkholderia sp. RL17-347-BIC-D | reverse complement strand
GACGCTAATAGACCGACATGAACTCAAGGAAAGGCCAACGCCATAAAAAAAACACAGACCCAGCGCCGAGCACGCAAAGACCCCCATCAATCAGGCAACTCAGCCGCCCCCATCCTCCTGGCAATAACCCGCGAGCGCTGAGCCAAATACTGCGACCCTCGATGCTCATCAAAATACTTAGGCTGCGGCAGCATAACGGCCAATCGAGCCGACTGCGCAGCAGTCAACTTACTCGCCGAAGTCTTGTAGTAATAATGAGCCGCCGCTTCAGCCCCATAAACCCCATTCCCCCACTCAACGGAGTTGAGATAAATCTCAAAGATCCGCTCCTTATCCATCAAGGTCTCGAGCATCCAGGTAATGATGAGCTCCTGCCCCTTCCGGATATAGCTTTTCTCCCGAGACAAAAACAGATTCCGCGCCAACTGCTGAGTAATGGTCGACCCACCGCGAACAATCTTGCCCTTAGCCTTATTTCGCTCCCAGGCCTGCAAAATAGCGTCGGTCTCATACCCATTGTTGTTAACAAAATTCGCATCCTCAGAAGCAATAATCGCCCGCTTCAGATTGCGCGAAATCTGGTCATACGACACCCACGTATGCTGCACCGAAAGATCCGGCCGATCCTGCGACAACCGCCACGCGTCCGACCGCATAAACGCTGTACTGCGCGGATTGACGTAATTCCAAACTGCGATCTGCGCGAAGTAAAACGCCTGCGTCGCGAGCCACGCAATCGCCACCACGGCGCACAGATAGAACACCCATCGCACCGGACCTGGCCGGCTCACGCGCCGCGTTGCTGTCATCGTGCTCTCAATCCTCGTGCGGGAATGTGCCTTAACCTGATACGCCAGCGTTAAGCGTGCGACGGCGCCGTCAACAGCGCACGCAATTCGGCCAGCACCGGCGCACCGTCAGGCCGCACGCCGCGCCACACGAAAAACGATTCGGCCGCCTGCTCGACCAGCATCCCGAGTCCATCGGCGCCGCGCGCGCCCAGCTTCCGCGCATGCTCCATGAACACGGTCGGATGCGCGCCGTACATCATGTCGTAGGCGAGTGTGCCGTTACCGAACGCGCGGTCGTCGCACTCGGGCAGCGACGCATCGAGACTTCCCGCCGTCGCGTTGACGATCACGTCGTAAGCGCCCGCTTCGATCGCCCGCGCGCTGCCGCCGCTCAGATGACATGCCGCATCACGCGCGGCCTGCGCGAACTGGCCGACCAGCGCCTCGGCTTTCTCCGCCGTGCGATTGACGATGGTCACCGTATGCGGCGCGCGGCCCAGCATTGGCAGCACCACGCCGCGCGCGGCGCCGCCTGCGCCCAGCAACAGAATGCGTGCTCCCTTCAACGACACGCCGAGATTCACCTCGATGTCGCGCACGAGACCGAAACCATCGGTGTTGTCGCCATAGATACCATTTGCGTCGATGCGCAACGTGTTCACCGCCCCCGCCGCCGCCGCGCGCGGCGACAAAGTGTCAGCAAAGGCATGCGCGTCGAGTTTGAACGGCACGGTCACGTTCAGCCCGCGCCCGCCTGCGTCGATGAAGGCCCGCACGTGCGGCACGAACGCATCCACCGGCGCGAGCAGGTGGCCATATTCCACAGGCTCGCCGGTCTGCGCGGCAAACCGTCCATGAATGAACGGCGACTTGCTATGACCGACCGGGTTGCCGATGACCGCATAGCGGTCGCGTGAATCCTGAGTGCTCATCGTCCCGGCTCCGCAATGTGCTGATGGGTGGCGGCACCGTCCGCGCCATCGCTGCTTTCGGCGTCGTCCTTCACAGCAGCCGCGTCGTCGCCGTCGAGTTCGGCTTCGGCCTGCGCCTCGGCTTCGCCTTCGGCGCTCTCGTCCGGGGCGTCGATGATTTCCTCTTCGCCCTCGTCCGCTTCTTCAGCCTCGCTGCCGCTCGTCACGGTGGGCGCGTCGAGCACATGCAGAAGACGCACGGAGGCTTCCACGGTCAACTCATCGATTGACATCACTTCCATCTGCAAACGCGTGCCGCGCGCGTGCACGCCGAGGCCCGGCACATGCAGCAGCAGCGGAATCTCTTCCAGGCGCACCAGATCGCCCTTCACCACCGACGCCACCACCTGCTTCCTGTTCTCCTGCTTCAGCCAGCGCAGGCACCAGAAGTACTCCATGCGACGCTGATGATCGGCGTACGCGGTGTACGTGTCGTCGAAACCTTGCACGACGGCGAACAGATCGGCATCTTTCGGCTTGAACGGCGCGGCCAGTTTCGCGGTCACGCCATGCTGCACGCAGGCGATCAACTGCCACTGGTTCACCAGGTCGACGTAACGGCGCAGCGGCGACGTACTCCACGCGTACTGCGTGACACCGAGGCCTTCGTGCGGCGCGGCGTTGGTCTGCATGCGCGTGCGCTTGGGACCAGTCGGCGCGCCAAAAGCGCGCTGCGTGCGGTAGATGCCCGGCACACCGTGGTCGTGCAGGAACGCGCCCCACGACGAGTTCGCGAGAATCGCCAGTTCGGCGACGATCGTATCGAGCGGCGAACCGCGCCGGCGCGGCGTGATCGTGATGTGCTCGCCTTCCACGTAGAAGTTGAAGTCGGTGTTGCGCTGCACTTCGCGACGCAGGCCGTAACCGGCGCGCGCGGCCTGGCGCTTTTCGAACAGCGCCTGCGCGAACGGCCACAGCACGGCGATGTCGTCCTTGTGCGGATAGTCGCCGCTGCCGGCGGCGAGCGCCTCTTCGGTGACGAGTTCGTCGAGCGTGTTGTGGCGCAGGTTGTTCTTCACGAACACGCGCTCGGCGCGCGTTTCGCTCGCGACGATCTCCTGCGTCTCGCGATTGACGATCACATACAGCGAGAGCGCCGGACGCAAGCCGCCTTCGGCCAGCGTGAACGCTTCGACGACGCTGTCGGGCAGCATGGTGATCTTGTCGCCTGGCATGTACACGGTCGACAAACGCGTGCGCGCGATCGCATCGACCTCGTCGCCACGCTGAATGCCGAGCGCCGGCGCGGCGATATGCACGCCGATCCGCACGCGGCCGTCCGCCAGGTGCTCGACGGAGAAAGCATCGTCGATTTCAGTGGTGGTGATGTCGTCGATCGAGAACGCCTGCACGTCCGCTTCCGGCAGATCTTCCGGCAAGGTGCCGACGGTAACCGGCGGAAAGCCGGTGCCATGCGGGAAGAACTCGGAGAGGAATTTCGCTTCGTGCAACGCGCGCGCCGACGGAATGGCGCCGTTTTCCAGCATCAGACGCGCCTGCGAAATACCGCGCGCCGCCGCGGCGCCTTCTAGCGCCTTGTACTCGATCGTGTTCTTGTCCGGCTTGGTCAACAGCCCCAGCGCCTTGCTGCCCGTGAAGGCTTCCGGCAGACGGCCGGCTTTCAATTCATCTTCGTAGCCGGCCTGCACCAACGCCTGCTGCCGCTTGCGCTCGAGCCCGGCGAGCGCCATCTTCAGTTGCTCCTGCGGCGCGCGTTGGTACATGCCGCGGCCCTTGCGGCGGAAGTACACCGGCGAGCCATGCATGCGCAGCACCAGCGCGGCGCGCTCGATCGACCCGAAGCGGTCGCCGAAATACTCTGCGCCGAGCGTGGCGAACGGGAATTCGTCGTCAGGCGCGCATTCCCACAGGAAGTCCAGATCGATCTCCTGCGCGGCGGCGTCGGCTTGCTGCATCAGCTCGGCCGCACTCGGCTTTTCGAATTCGATCAGCACATCTTTCGCGCGCACCTTGGCGCGCCGGCCGCCCGGCAACTCGACCTGGAAAGCATCGCCTTGGCGCGACAGCACGCTGCCCGCCTTGAAACTGCCCGATTCCTCGAAGAAAACGTTCACTCAATACTCTCGTTCTGTCTTGCATCTGCCGGCGCGCCCGATCCTGCTTTGCGATCGGTCACTGCGTGCGCGGCACGGCAACGTGTTCGTGGTAGTGGATCCGCGGCGCGATACGCGCGCGCCGGCGGCATGAATCATGATGCGCGGCAATCGCCCCGCTGCTGGAACGCCCGGCTTGGCGCGACTTTACGCGGCTTCGCGCGGCGCCGGCGGCTCGACGTCTTCCGCGTCGCAGAAGGCCAGCACGTCGTCGACGTATTGCGCGAACTCGCTGATCGCGTGGTCACTCCCTTCGATCAGCGTAGTGCGTGCGCCGGGATAGTGCGCGAGCATTTCGCGGTAGTCGAGCACTTCGTCGCCGGTGGCGGCCATCAAATAATAGCGTTCGGGCCGCGTGATCGACGCGACGCCGAGCGCGCGCAACTCATCCAGATGATGCGGCTCGACGACGATGCTGCCGCCGCCGTGCCACAACGGCTGCTCGCCGAGATAAGCGCTCAGATCGCGCTGCGGCACGACCGCCGGATTCAGCAGCACCGCCGGCCAGCAGTGCTTCTCCGCCAGATAGGTGGCGAAATAGCCGCCGAGCGAACTACCGATCAGCGTGACGGTTTGCGGCTGGGCGGCGGCCACCAGCGATTCGGCGAGCGCCACGGTCTCGAACGGCGAAACCGGCAACATTGGGCAGCACCATTCGTCGCTACGGCCGAGTTCGACGAGCCGCGCCGCCAGCACGCGCGCCTTGAACGAATTGGGTGACGAGCGGAAACCGTGCAGATAAAGGATCACGAAGCGCCTCGCGCGGAAAGGGCGTCGAGCAGTTTCTGATGCACGCCGCCGAAGCCGCCGTTGCTCATCACCAGAATCTGATCGCCGGGGCGCGCTGCGTGGACTACTGCTTTGACCAGCGCGTCGAGATTGTCGAAAGCCCGCGCTTTGCCGCCGAGCGGCGCGAGCGCCTCGCCGAGATTCCAGCCGAGCGCGTCGCGGCCGGCCGGCGCGCCGTAGCCGAACACCAGATCGGCGTTGGCGAGACTGCCCGGCAATTGCGCCTTCATCACGCCGAGCTTCATGGTGTTCGAGCGCGGTTCCAGCACGGCGAGAATCCGCGTGTTGTCACGGCCCACACGGGCGCGCAGCCCGGCCACGGTCGTGCCGATAGCGGTCGGATGGTGCGCGAAGTCGTCGTAGACGGTCACGCCGTCGACGCTGCCGCGCACTTCCATGCGCCGCTTGACGTTGCGAAAGCTCGCCAGCGAGCGGGCGGCCTGCGCCGGCGGCACGCCGACATGGCGCGCGGCGGCGATCGCGGCCAGCGCGTTCATGCGGTTGTGCTCGCCTTGCACCTGCCACTCGACCACCCCGACACGCTCACTGTTGTGATAGACGGCGAAACGCTCGTCGACCGGCACGCCGTCTTCCGCCGGCAAGGTTTCCCAGCCGCCCTGCACGCCGAAACGCTCCACTTCGCTCCAGCAACCGCGCGTCAGCACGCGTTCGAGCGCGTTTTCGCGGCCGTTCGTGACCACGCGGCCGATGCCCGGCACGGTGCGGATCAGATGATGGAACTGCGTTTCGATCGCGGCCAGATCCGGGAAAATGTCGGCGTGATCGAATTCGAGGTTGTTCAGCACCGCGGTCTTGGGACGGTAATGGACGAACTTCGAGCGCTTGTCGAAGAAGGCCGTGTCGTACTCGTCGGCTTCGATCACGAAGAAGCTGGAATCGGTCAGCCGCGCGGACACGCCGAAATTCAGCGGCACGCCGCCGATCAGGAAGCCCGGATTGAGGCCGGCATCTTCGAGCAGCCAGGTCAGCATCGAGCTGGTGGTCGTTTTGCCGTGCGTGCCGGCCACCGCCAGCACCCATTTGCCGTTCAGCACATGCTCGCCGAGCCATTGCGGGCCGGAGGTATACGGCAGGCCGCGGTCGAGAATGGCTTCCATCAGCGGGTTGCCGCGCGAGACCACGTTGCCGATCACGAACAGATCCGCGTTCAGGCCGTTCAACTGGTCCGCGTCGTAACCTTCTATCAGACCAATGCCTTGCGCCTCGAGCTGCGTGCTCATGGGCGGATAGACGCCGGCGTCGCAACCCGTCACGGTGTGGCCCGCGCCGCGCGCGAGGACCGCGAGACCGCCCATGAACGTGCCGCAGATACCGAGGATGTGGATGTGCATAAGCCTGTCGTGCCGCGCGGGCGTTTTTCCTGGAAGGGCCCCCTAACCTGTCGCCTCGCGCCAGGCCCCCTGAGGGGGCAAGAAAACGGGGCGCGGCCCGGCGCTTTCCTGAGAGGGATGGGAGCGCAGAAGAGCGGCCGAAACGACCGTCTGCAAAGGACGCTATTGTAACCGACGCCTTTCGATCACCCTATGCGCGCTCGCCTGCGCCGTCTCGTCCGGCGCGCGGTGCGACCCGCCAGGAAAGGCCGTCACCAATCTCTAGTATGATCGAGGGATGGTCCGCAAATCTCATTTCGATCCGCAGCGCGTGCGCGAGGAAATCGCCATCGCGGCTGCCCGCATGATCGCCGAAGACGGTCTGGATTACGCCACGGCGAAGCGCAAAGCCGCCCGGCTAGTGGTCGGCGAGAGCCGTGTTGCCGGCGAATGGCTGCCGGATAACGACCAGATCGAAGAAGAAATCCGCGAATATCAGTCGCTGTTCCAGGGCGACAGCCAGCCTGTGTTGCTGCGGCGGCTGCGCCGCATCGCGGTCGAATGGATGGGGCGGCTCGCGCCGTTCAATCCTTATCTGACCGGTGCGGTGCTCGGCGGCACCGCCGGCGAACACTCGGATATCCACCTTCAGGTGTTCTGCGACAACCCGAAGGAAGTCGCCATCTACTTTCTGAACGCCAACATTCAGTACGACGTCTCGGAAACGCGGCATTTCGCCGGCCGCGGCTATGTCGAAACGCTCAGCTTTCTGTGGCGCCCCACGAACGAAGGGCGCGAGGCTGAACCGGTCGGCCTGCACGTGGCGCTCTACGAAACCGACGATCTGCGTGGCGCAGTGCGCGCCGACGCGCGCGGGCGCACGGCACGCGCGAATTTGCAGGCCGTTCAGACGCTACTCGACGGCAGCGACGTCGCTCCTTCAACCAACTAGACTGACCAAGATGAATACGAGACGGATTCTGGCGGGCGTCCTTGTCGCCGCTGTCGCCGCGGGCGGCGGCGTTCTGGCGAACCACTTGCTGAACGGCGGCGTCGAAGAAGTCGCGCATGCCGCGCAACCGGCCTCTCCGCAAAACGCGGTCGCGCAACTCTGGACCGCGCCGGTGACGACAGTCGACGGCAAGCCGCAAACGCTAAGTTTGCTTAAAGGCCACCCAATCGTCGTCAACTTCTGGGCCTCGTGGTGCGGCCCTTGCGTCGAAGAAATGCCCGCGCTGTCGCAACTTCAGCGCGATTACGCGAAAAAAGGCATACAGTTCGTCGGACTTGGCGTGGATTCGGAAAAAAACGTTCAGGTGTTCCTGCAGAAAGTGAAAGTGGCGTACCCGGTCTACGTGACCGGCTTCGGCGGCGCAGACCTCGCGCGCGCCTTCGGCAATACTGCGGGCGGGCTGCCGTTTACCGTCGTAATTGACGCAAAAGGCAACATTCGCTCGACAAAATTAGGACAAATCGACCCGCAGGCGCTGAAACAGACGCTCGACGCCCTTTAAATTTCACATTCTTTTGGCGCTCGATTACCCGCGGAAGGCGCGAAAATAGGCGTAAATCGGACGGATTTGAGAGAAGATGGGCGCCCGGCGCAGCGGCGAAACTCCGCCACCATCGATCCGTACGCGCGCGAAACTAGACAAGTTTCTCTAATCAGCGCTAAAGTGCGCCCAATTCCACGGAAAAAGAAGCGACCATGACGCGACTGCTGGTACTGCACGGACCCAACCTCAACCTTCTCGGCACCCGGGAACCCGAGGTCTACGGTCACGTGACCTTGCCGCAGATCGATCAGGCGCTGGCGGACCGCGCAGCGGACGCAGGCGTCGAACTCGCGTCGTTCCAGAGCAATCATGAAGGCGCTCTGGTGGACCGCATCCAATCCGCCCGGACTGAAAAAACCGATTTCATACTGATCAATCCCGCCGCGTACACGCACACCAGCGTGGCCATTCGGGACGCACTGGCGGGGGTCGGCATCCCGTTCGTCGAGATTCATCTGTCGAACGTGCATCGTCGCGAACCGTTCCGGCATCACTCGTATTTCTCCGACCAGGCTGAGGGCGTGATTTGCGGTCTCGGCTGGAAGGGATATCTGTACGCGCTCGAATTCGCGCTCGACCGGCTGTCCGCCGGCTCGTCGCGCGGCTGATTCCAAACACGTCTAATTTGCGCCGGCTGCGTACGCGCCGGCACTTTACGCATTAAAGGGGCTGCCTGATGGACCTACGTAAACTGAAAACTCTGATCGACCTCGTCTCGGAGTCCGGCATTTCCGAACTCGAAGTGACCGAGGGCGAAGGCAAGGTCCGCATCGTCAAGAATGCGCCGCCGGTTTACGTGCAACCGTCCGCGTCGTACGCGCCGCAATACGCGCAGCCGGCACCGGCACTCGGTGGCGAAGCGCCGGCGGCTGCAGCAGCCGCACCGGCTACGCCGGCTGCCGCCGCGCCGCAAGGCCATGTGGTGACCTCGCCGATGGTCGGCACCTTCTACCGCGCGCCGTCCCCGGGCGCCGATCCGTTCGTCCAGGTGGGCGACACGGTCAAGGAAGGCCAGACGATCTGCATCATCGAAGCGATGAAGCTGCTCAACGAAATCGAGTCGGACAAGTCCGGCGTGGTGAAGGAAATCCTCGTCGAAAACGGTCAGGCGGTCGAGTACGGCCAACCGCTGTTCGTGGTCGGCTGACGCGGCACGCTTTGCGCATGCCGCCCGCGCGCCGTTGCTCCCAGGCGCGCGACCGATCCTCTGAGGCAGCCGGCGTTGTGATCAACCCGGCGCCCATTGATGAGTCGAAAACCCGCTATGTTTGAAAAAATCCTCATTGCCAATCGCGGCGAGATCGCGCTTCGTATCCAGCGCGCCTGCCGCGAACTCGGCGTCAAGACGGTCGTCGTTTATTCCGAAGCCGACAAGGAAGCCAAGTACGTGAAGCTCGCCGACGAGGCCGTCTGTATCGGCCCGGCGCCTTCGAATCTGAGCTACCTGAACATGCCCGCGCTGATCAGCGCGGCGGAAGTCACCGACGCCGAAGCGATTCACCCCGGCTACGGCTTCCTCTCGGAAAACGCCGACTTCGCCGAACGTGTCGAACAGTCCGGCTTCACCTTCATCGGCCCGCGCCCGGAAACGATCCGGATGATGGGCGACAAGGTCACGGCCAAGCAAACCATGATCAAGACCGGCGTGCCTTGCGTGCCGGGTTCGGAAGGCGCGTTGCCGGAAGATCCGAAAGAGATCGTGAAGATTGCCCGCCAGGTCGGCTATCCGGTCATCATCAAGGCCGCCGGCGGCGGCGGTGGCCGCGGGATGCGTGTGGTCCACACGGAAGCGGCGCTGGTCAACGCGGTCAACATGACGCGCGAAGAAGCCGGCCGTGCGTTCGGCAACCCGCAGGTCTACATGGAGAAATTCCTGGAGAACCCGCGGCACATCGAAATTCAGGTGCTGGCCGATTCGTTCAAGAACGCCGTCTGGCTGGGCGAGCGTGATTGCTCGATGCAGCGCCGTCACCAGAAAGTGATCGAAGAAGCGCCGGCGCCGGGTATCGCGCGCCGCCTGATCGACCGCATCGGCGATCGTTGCGCGGACGCCTGCAAGAAGATGGGCTATCTCGGCGCGGGCACCTTCGAGTTCCTCTACGAAAACGGCGAGTTCTACTTCATCGAAATGAACACGCGCGTACAGGTCGAGCATCCGGTGACGGAGCTGATCACGGGCGTCGACATCGTGCAGGAACAGATCCGCATTGCGGCCGGCGAAAAGCTCGCCTTCCGTCAGCGCGACATCGTGTTCAAGGGTCACGCGATCGAATGCCGGATCAACGCGGAAGATCCGTTCAAGTTCATTCCGTCGCCGGGACGCCTGACGTCGTGGCACATGCCGGGCGGCCCCGGCATCCGCGTCGACTCGCATGCCTACAATGGCTATTTCGTGCCGCCGAACTATGATTCGATGATCGGCAAGCTGATCGCTTACGGCGCGACGCGTGAACAGGCGATCAAGCGCATGCGCATTGCGTTGTCGGAGATGGTGGTGGAAGGCATTCAGACCAACATCCCGCTGCACCGCGAGCTGATGCTGGACGCGAAATTCGTCGAAGGCGGCACCAGCATTCACTACCTCGAAAACCGCCTGGCCGCGAAGCTGCAGGCCGCGCCGGAAGAAGCGTAACTCATGAGCTACCGGGAACTGATCGCCGAGCTGGCACGCGAGCACGCGGAGGAATTCTCCGACGCGCTGCTCGAGTTGGGCGCGTTGTCCGTGTCGGTCGAAGATGCGGACGCCGACACGCCCGACGAGCAGCCGCTGTTCGGCGAGCCCGGTCTCACGCCGGATCGCACGGCGTGGCAGCGTTCGCGCGTGATCGCGCTGCTCGCGCCGGAACACGAGCCGGCGGTGTTGCTCACCGCCGCAGCCAACGAAATCGGGTTGGCGGCGGCGCCGTCGTTCACCGTGCGTGAAGTCGAAGATCAGGATTGGGTGCGGCTCACGCAGTCGCAGTTCGATCCGATCAAGATCGGCGAGCGCATCTGGGTCGTGCCGTCGTGGCACGACGCGCCGGACCCCGAAGCACTGGTGCTGGAACTGGATCCGGGGCTCGCCTTCGGCACCGGCAGCCATCCCACTACGCGGCTTTGCATGGAATGGCTGGAGCAGTCGGTCGAACCCGAGCAATCGGTTCTCGACTACGGCTGCGGCTCCGGCATTCTCGCGATCCTCGCGACAAAGTGCGGCGCGAATCCCGTGTACGGCATCGACATCGATCCGCAAGCGGTCGAATCGGCGCGGCACAACAGCGAGCGCAATCGTGCGGAAGTCACGTACGGTTTGCCCGACGAATGCCCTACCGGCGAGTTCGATATCGTGGTCGCCAATATCCTGTCCAACCCGCTCAAGCTGATGGCTTCGATGCTCTCGTCGAAGGTCAAACCGGGTGGCAAGATCGCGCTGTCCGGCATTCTGGCGCGGCAAGCGGACGAGGTCGCGCAGGTCTACTCACGGTGGATCGACATCAGCGTATGGCGCGAACACGAAGGTTGGGTATGTCTGGCGGGAACGCGTCGCGAAAGCCATTAGAATAAGGCGTATTGTCCAACCAACGGCCTTCCGGCTTATCGGCTCAATATGCTCCTGGCAACACGTTGCCCCTTCTGCGAAACCGTCTTCCGCCTGCAAACGGAACAACTTGCGCTGCGCCGCGGCCTGGTGCGCTGCGGGCATTGCCAGGAAGTATTCGACGCGTCGAGCAGCCTGTTCGACATCAGCGAAGGCGGTGACTTCTCGACCGCCAAACCGGTTGCCGCAGCCGCGGCGATCGAAGCGCTTTCGGGCGTGCGTCCCAAGGGCCCCGACTTCAGCGCCGAAGCATGGGATCCGTGGGCGCCGTCACCCGACGCCGCCATCGACAACCGTCTGCGTCACAACGCCAGCAATGTGCCGCTCTCACCGGTTTCCACCGGCGCAGGCGTCGCGGTCACACCGCGCCACGCTACGGAACCCGAACTCCCGCCCGGCGCATCCACCGCACCGCTTCCGCCCGACGACGAACCACTGCTCGCGGACGCGCCGCTCGACCCCTTCGCTTATCACCTCGATCCACCCGAGGAAGCAGCGCCGCGCGTCTGGCACAAGACCGAGCGCGCTTCCGACGCGCCGCTGGACGAGCCGCTCGAAGAGCCGGTTCTGGACGAGCCGGCTACCTTGTATGGCATTCCTGACAATGAGCCGCGTTTCGGTGCGGCCGGCGTAGGTGCTGCCGGCGTAGGTGCGGCTGCGGGCGCAGGCGCAGCCGGCTTTGCTGCCGCCGGCCCGGCCGCCGCCACTGGCCCGGTCTCCCCCAGCGGTGAGCCCTTCTCCGTGCAGCCCGTCAACGACGGCGCCGATCCCTTCCCCGTGGTGCGCGAAACCCGCCCGGCCGAACCGCGGCGCATGGGCTGGATCATCGCCGGCTCGGTGGTGGCGGCGCTATTGATCATCGCGCTGCTCGCGCAGCTCGCCTGGTGGCAACGCGAAACGGTGATGGTGTATTTCCCGCGCTCGCAGACGCTCTACGCGAAGGCCTGCTTGACGCTCGGCTGCCAGGTCACGCCGCCGCACGACATCGACGGTTTGCAGGTCGAGCCGTCCGATCTGCGGCAAATCGACGGCCCGCACAAGCTCGAACTGAAGATGCCGCTGCGCAACCGCTTCAATATTGCGCTCGCCTATCCGGCCATCGAACTCACGCTGCTCGACGACCAGAACAACGTCGCAGTACGCCGCGTGCTGTGGCCGCAAGACTACGTCCCGCCCGGCACGCAGATCGCGGCCGGCCTGCCCGCGCATACGACTCAGACCATGATCGTGCATCTCGACACGGGCAATGCGGTCGCTTCCAATTTCCGCGTACAGATTTTTTATCCGTAACGCATCCTCGCGCGCCTGGCGCTGACCGGGCGCGTTCACCGTCAATCCTGACGATTTTTCGGAGCACGACAACATGAGTCAAGTCACGCTGGGTGGCAACCCGATCGAAGTAGCCGGCACGTTCCCGTCGGTAGGCCAGGCCGCTCCCGCTTTCTCGCTGGTCGGCAAGGATCTGAAGACGCTGTCGCTCGCCGATTTCGCCGGCAAGCGCAAAGTGCTGAACATTGTCCCGAGCCTCGACACGCCGACTTGCGCCACCTCGACCCGCAAGTTCAACGAAGCCGCGGCCAAGCTGACCAACACGGCTGTGATCGTCGTGTCGGGCGACCTGCCGTTCGCCGCGTCGCGCTTCTGCACGACCGAAGGCATCGAGAACGTCGTCACGGCGTCCACCTTCCGCGGCCATGAGTTCGCGCAAGCCTACGGCGTCGACGTGACGAGCGGCCCGCTAACCGGCCTGACGGCACGCGCCGTGGTGGTGGTCGACGAGAACGACAAGGTCGTTCACGCTGAACTGGTCGGCGAAATCAAGAACGAACCGAACTACGACGCAGCCCTCGCCGCGCTGAAGTAACACCTTCGCGCACGAACCCGGCGCCGCGCTTCATGCGCGGCGCTGTCACGTCGTCGCGCCCATTCTCTTTATCGTTTTTACAGGAACGCTCGCCTTGGCTACGCTGATTTGCGGCTCGCTCGCCTACGACAACATCATGACCTTCGAAGGCCGGTTCCGGGAGCACATCCTGCCGGAGCAGGTCCACATCCTGAACGTCAGCTTTCTCGTGCCGACCATGCGCCGCGAGTTCGGCGGCTGCGCGGGCAACATCGCCTACTCGCTGCATCTGCTGGGCGGCGACGCGCGCATCATGGGCACGCTCGGCTCGGTCGACGCGCAGCTCTATATGGACCGGTTCAAGCAGCTCGGCCTGTCGACGGAGAGCGTGCTGGTCGTGCCGGACGCCTATACGGCGCAGGCAATGATCACCACGGATCTGGAAAACAATCAGATCACCGCGTTCCACCCGGGCGCGATGATGCAGTCGCATCTGAATCGCGCCGACGAGGCCAAGGGCATCACGCTCGGCATCGTCGGGCCAGACGGTTACGACGGCATGATCCAGCACGCCGAGCATCTGGCGGCCGCAGGCGTGCCGTTCATCTTCGATCCGGGCCAGGGCCTGCCGCTCTTCGACGGCGCGTCGCTGCGGCGCATGATTGAACTCGCTACCTATGTAGCGGTCAATGATTACGAAGCCAAACTGGTGAGCAATAAAACGGGTTGGTCGATCGAAGAGATCGCCGGCAAGGTGGAGGCGCTGATCGTCACGCTCGGCGAGCAAGGCGCGCAGATCCATCATGCGGGTGGCATCGAAGAGATTCCGGCGGTCAAGGCACAGCAAGTGCTCGATCCGACAGGTTGCGGCGACGCGTTCCGCGGCGGCTTGCTGTACGGCATCGAGAACAAGCTCGGCTGGGCCATCACCGGCCGTCTGGCGAGCCTGATGGGCGCGCTGAAGATCGAACACCAGGGCCCGCAAAACTATGCGCCCGGCCGGGCCGAGATCAACGAGCGGTTCAAGCAGGCGTTCGGGTACGACCTGCCGTAATACCGAGAGCTATTGGAGTTTAGGGAATGAGAACAACGAGTCGCCTGGTCGTGGCCGCCTTGATTGCCGGTTCGCTGGCCATGTCGGGGTGTGCGTACAACAGCAGTTCTGCGGACGTGTACACGGCGTCGCAGGCACAGCGTGAAGAAACGGTTCGCATGGGCACGGTCGACAGCGTGCGCGCAGTGAAGATCAGTTCGAACAACGGCCAGCCGAGCGGAATCGGCGCGATCGGCGGCGGCGCCTTGGGCGCGGTAGCCGGCAGCACAATAGGCGGTGGCACCGGCTCGATCATCACGGGCATCATCGGCGGTCTGGCGGGTGCGGTGGCCGGCAACTCGATCGAAAACGGCGTCGCCGTGCGCGACGGTCTCGAGGTCACCGTGCGGCTCGATAACGGCGACATGCGCGCCATCACGCAAAGCGCCACCGGCGAGATCTTCCGGGCCGGCGAGCGCGTGCGGCTACTCTCCAGCGGCGGCGTCACGCGCGTCACGCACTAAGTTTCCCCTCTCGCGCGGCGAGGCTTTCTGCCGCCGCGACGACCTCACACGCATGCCCTCCCCTGTGCATGCGTTTTTTTTCGCCTGCAAGTTTCTCGCCGGGCAAAAAAATCCCGTCGCCGGAAACCGGCAACGGGACCCTGACCGAGTAGCGCTCGCCACGCTACTCAAGCGCTACTCGATCATCGGACACATCATGCGACGTGTCGAAGTGCTTCTACCGCTTGTCGTCCAGCTTACGGACGGCTGCCCGTCGGGAACGGCCATGCCGCTGCCGGGTTCAGCGCGGTCTTCACCGTCGCCGCCGGTGCGCTCGAGACGGAAGTCGCTGCGGGTGCGGGAGCCGCCTTCTTGGCGACAGCCTTCTTCGCAGGGGCAGCCTTCTTGGCAGGAGCAGCGGCCTTCTTCGCGGCAGCCTTCTTGGCAGGCGCAGCCTTTTTAGCGGCAGCCTTTTTCGCGGGCGCAGCCTTTTTAGCAGCAGCCTTTTTCGCAGGCGCAGCCTTCTTGGCAGCAGCCTTCTTAGCCGGCGCAGCCTTCTTCGCTGCAGCCTTCTTGGCCGGTGCTGCCTTCTTTGCTGCAACCTTCTTCACAGCGGCTTTCTTAGCCGGTGCTGCCTTCTTCGCCGCAACCTTCTTCACTGCGACTTTCTTGGCTGCTACCTTCTTGGCCGGAGCAGCTTTCTTCGCTGCAGCCTTCTTGGCCGGTGCTGCCTTCTTCGCTGCAACCTTCTTCACTGCCACTTTCTTGGCAGCGACTTTCTTTGCCGGAGCAGCCTTCTTAGCCGGAGCAGCCTTCTTTGCTGCGACCTTCTTGGCTGCGGGTTTCTTAGCGGCGGCTTTTTTTGCAGTTGCCATCATTTTCTCCTTCAGGTTTTCAGATGAGAGTCAGTTCAAACTACACCCTTCGTCAAAACCCGCTTCCCGCGGACGCTTCTCAGGGCGCGCGCTACGAAGCGGGCTATTCATCGGCGTACGCAGGTGCTGCGCGCTTACGCTAATGAATGCGGTAAGGCGCGCCGTGCCAAAAGGCACCGCGCGCCAGATCTGTTCGGCGTGAAAGCTCAACGCCGGCAATTGCTTGATCGAGCCGCCGGCAATGACGCCAGCGGCTTTTTCCGGGGGGAAGTTTGCCCATCCCACTGAAGGGTTCGCAAAGTGCCTGTCATAGTTGTGGGCCGCGAAGGCACGCGGCGCACCGGGCATGCTTTGCATCAGGCGATTCTGCTCCTAACCAAAATTGCCGCGGCCCAAGCCGACGGCATCCCCATCGATGAATGCATCTGCAGCACGAACCCGGATCACTCCCAGGTCAGCGCGCCGCCAGTCTGATATTCGATCACTCGCGTCTCGAAGAAGTTGCGTTCCTTCTTCAGGTCGATCATCTCGCTCATCCACGGGAACGGGTTTTCCTCGTTCGGGTACAGCGGATCGAGACCGATCTGCTGGCAACGGCGGTTGCAGATGAAGCGCAGATAGCTCTTGAACATCGACGCATTGAGGCCGAGCACCCCGCGCGGCATCGTGTCTTCTGCGTAACGATATTCAAGTTCGACCGCTTGCTGGAAGATCTCGCGGATTTCCGCGCGGAACTCAGCCGTCCAGAGCTGCGGGTTTTCGAGTTTGATCTGGTTGATCAGGTCGATGCCGAAGTTGCAGTGCATCGACTCGTCGCGCAGGATGTACTGGTACTGTTCCGCCGCGCCGGTCATCTTGTTCTGACGACCCAGCGCCAGGATTTGGGTAAAGCCGACGTAGAAGAACAGGCCTTCCATCACACAGGCGAACACGATCAGCGAGCGCAGCAGCGTCTGGTCTGCCTCGAGCGTGCCGGTCTTGAAGGCCGGGTCGGTCAGCGTGTGGATGAACGGAATCAGGAATTCGTCTTTCGCGCGGATCGAGGAAACCTCGTGATACGCGTTGAAGATTTCGCCTTCGTCGAGGCCCAGGGACTCGACGATGTACTGGTAGGCGTGCGTGTGGATCGCCTCTTCGAACGCCTGGCGCAGCAGGAACTGGCGGCATTCGGGCGCCGTGATGTGGCGGTAGGTGCCCAGCACGATATTGTTGGCGGCGAGGGAATCGGCCGTCACGAAGAAGCCCAGGTTGCGCTTGACGATGCGGCGCTCGTCTTCGGTCAGACCGTTCGGGTCTTTCCAGAGGGCGATGTCGCGCGACATGTTCACTTCTTGCGGCATCCAGTGGTTGGCACAACCAGCCAGATACTTTTCCCAGGCCCACTTGTATTTGAACGGCACCAACTGATTGACGTCGGTCTGGCCGTTGATGATGCGCTTGTCGGCGACGTTGACCCGCGCTTCCGAAACGGCAGCCGTTCCAGCAGCAGCGTTGGTCACATGAGCGACGGGAGCGACAGCAATGTCGTTCGCGAAGACGTCTTGAGCCGAGGGAGCATGAGGAGCGGAACGCGTTCCGACTTGCGAACCGACAGCCGATCCCGCAGCGTTGCGCAACACATTCTGTTGCGTAGCGCTCGAGGGAGTTACGGCAGTGATCTCGTCATCCCAGTTGAGCATAAATGTCACCATCAATTTAGAACGGTTTGTACCATCTTTTCACGAGCGATAAAAGAGTTCGCTGATGAAAAATCCTGTTTTCGATTCGCGTTGCTACGTTCATACAACACTTTGTTCAACAGAGTGTGTGCATCACCTCATGTGAAGCGTGTTGAACGTGTGTCGTCGAAGTGCTTCGCGAGCTCGAAGAGCAACGTGTCGATGCGACGTTTCGCTGCTCTATCTATCTGTATTGCGGAGCGTGCTTGTAGCGTCTTGCGACTGCTGACTGCTGCCTCGCGTTGCTCGTCGCGGTGGTCCGCGCTTGCCCTGCGTGCCTCGCGTTTGCCTGTTCGTCAGTGCTGGCGAGGTGAAGTTCAATGCAATGTCGAGCGATGCATCGGGCCGGCTGCGTTGATCGACCCATCGATCGAAGCGTTTGCTGCGCGCACTGTGTCGCGCGCTTCGTCTGGTGCTGCCGACTGCTGACTGCTGATTGACCGCGTCACGATGACCGCGTTACGGCTTCAGTGACCTGCCCTGCTTCGCTGCGTTGCGATGAACGGCGCGCTTCGTATTCCACTCGCCGCGCCGCTCATCGACTTCACTTCTACTTCACTTCCTTCGCTTCGCTGCTCGCTGCATGCGGGTCATTACCTACGACCCGTCAGCAAGCAGCGATCCTGCTGCCTGCCGCGCACTTGCCAACTACTTACTGGCAAGCCTCGCACTCGTCGAAGCCTGGATCGCCCGGACGCATCATGCACACCGGACCATCCGCTTCCGGCGCTGCTTCAACCGCGACTGCCGGAGCGGCCGCCGCTGCCTGAATGCCACCCGAAGCCGCGCCGCCGCTCACGCCGAAGCCACCCGCCGCGCCGCCGGCAGCACCGCCCGAACCTTCGCCGCCGCCCGAGCTCACCGCGTTCAGCGCGCCGTGCGCCACCGTCGACTTCTCGACGTGGGTCGCCGCCATCGTGCGGAGGTAGTAGGTCGTCTTCAGGCCGCGCACCCATGCGAGCTTGTAGATCTCGTCGAGCTTCTTACCCGATGCGCCGCCCATGTAAATGTTCAGCGACTGCGCCTGGTCGATCCACTTCTGACGACGCGAGGCCGCTTCGACCAGCCACTTCGGATCGACTTCGAACGCGGTGGCGTAGATCGCGCGCAGGTCGGCCGGGATCCGGTCGATGCGCGAGAGCGTGCCGTCGAAGTACTTCAGGTCGGCGACCATCACTTCGTCCCACAGGCCGCGCGCCTTCAGGTCGCGCACCAGGTAGTCGTTGACCACCGTGAATTCGCCCGACAGATTCGACTTCACATACAGGTTCTGGAAGGTCGGTTCGATACAAGCCGACACGCCGATGATGTTCGAGATCGTCGCCGTCGGCGCGATCGCGACGCAGTTCGAGTTGCGCATGCCGTAAGTGGCGATGCGCGAACGCAGTTCGGTCCAGTCCATCGACTCGCTCGAATCGACTTCCACGTAACCGCCGCGCGCTTGCTCCAGCAGCTTCACCGAGTCTTTCGGCAGGATGCCGCGATCCCACAGCGAGCCGCGGTAGCTCGAGTAGCGGCCGCGTTCCTGCGCCAGTTCCGTCGACGCGTAGTAAGCGTAGTAGCAGACCGCTTCCATCGACGTGTCGGCGAACTTGACCGCTTCTTCCGACGCGTAGGGCGTGCGCAGCAGGTGCAGGCAGTCCTGGAAGCCCATGATGCCCATGCCGACCGGACGGTGCTTCAGGTTCGAGTTACGCGCCTTGGCGACCGCGTAGTAGTTGATGTCGATCACGTTGTCGAGCATGCGCATGGCCACGCTGACGGTGCGCTTCAACTTGTCGTGGTCGAGCACCAGGGTGCCGTCGGCCTGTTCCTTCAGGTGAGCGACGAGGTTCACGGAGCCCAGGTTGCAGACGGCGATTTCGGCGTCGCTGGTGTTCAGCGTGATTTCCGTGCACAGGTTCGACGAGTGGACGACGCCGACGTGCTGTTGCGGCGAGCGCACATTGCACGGATCCTTGAACGTGATCCACGGGTGGCCGGTTTCGAACAGCATGCCCAGCATCTTGCGCCACAGCTGCGCCGCCGGAATCTTCTTGAACAGCTTGATCTCGCCGCGCGCGACCTTGTCTTCGTAAGCCGTGTAAGCCGTTTCGAACTCGGCGCCGAACTTGTCGTGCAGGTCCGGGCAGGTGGACGGCGAGAACAGCGTCCAGTCGCCGCCTTCCATCACGCGCTTCATGAACAGGTCGGGAATCCAGTTCGCCGTGTTCATGTCGTGGGTACGGCGGCGGTCGTCGCCGGTGTTCTTGCGCAGCTCGAGGAATTCCTCGATGTCCAGGTGCCACGATTCCAGGTACGCGCACACCGCGCCCTTGCGCTTGCCGCCCTGGTTCACGGCGACCGCCGTGTCGTTGACGACCTTCAGGAACGGCACGACGCCTTGCGACTTGCCATTGGTGCCCTTGATGTGCGAACCGAGCGCACGCACGCGCGTCCAGTCGTTGCCGAGGCCACCGGCGAACTTCGACAGCAGCGCGTTTTCCTTCAGCGCTTCGTAGATGCCGTCGAGGTCGTCGTCCACCGTCGTCAGGTAGCACGACGACAGTTGCGAACGGCGCGTGCCCGAGTTGAACAAAGTGGGCGTGGACGACATGAAGTCGAAGCTCGACAGCACGTTGTAAAACTCGATCGCGCGCGCTTCACGGTCGATCTCGTTCAGCGACAGACCCATCGCGACACGCATAAAGAATGCCTGCGGCATTTCGATGCGCACACCGTCGTGATGCAGGAAGTAGCGGTCGTACAGCGTCTGCAGACCGAGGTAGCCGAATTGCAGGTCACGGTTGTTGTCGAGCGCGGCGCCGAGGCGCTTCAGGTCGAACTGCAGCAGCTTGTCGTCGAGCAGCTCGGCTTGCACGCCGCGCTTGATGAACTGCGGGAAGTACTCGGCGTAGCGCTCGCCCATTTCCGTTTGCGTGACTTCCTCTTCGAGGATTTCGCGGCGGATCGTGTGCAGCAGAATGCGAGCGGTGACCTGGCTGTACGCCGGGTCCTTTTCGATCATCGTGCGGGCAGCCAGGATGGCCGAGTCGTAGACCTGGCTCATCGGCACGCCGTCGTACAGATTCTTGACCGTCTCCGCGATGATCGGATCAGCGCTCACGGCGTCGCCGAGATTCGAGCAAGCGAGTTCGATGATGCCGCGCAGAGCAGCCATATCCAGCGGACGCGTGACGCCGTTGTCGGTCACGTTCAGACCCGGCGTGTTCGCCACGATCTGGTCGTCATGACCGCGGGCTTGCGTGCGCTTCTCGCGATACAGCACGTACGCACGGGCGACGTTGTGCTCGCCGCCGCGCATCAGCGCGAGTTCGACCTGATCCTGAATGTCTTCGATATGGAACGTGCCGCCGTTCGGGCGGCTGCGCACGAGGGCGCGCACCACGTTCTGCGTGAGTTGCTCGACCAGTTCGCGCACCCGCGCCGAGGCGGCGCCTTGACCACCGTTCACGGCCAGAAATGCCTTCGTCACGGCGATGGCGATTTTCGACGGTTCGAACGACACGACGCTGCCATTACGGCGGATCACCTTGTAGTCGGCGAAGGTCGCTTGCGGCGCGAGCGCTTGTGCGCCTTGTGCCTGGCCAAAGGCCTGGCCAGTCGGTGAGCCCTCGTACCGGGTCGTCACGTTGTCGGTGGTTTGCATGTGCAAAGCTCCTGGTCCTGGAAATGTTGCGGGAAAATCCGCGGATTAAAACGAACGCTGCGCCGCCGCGTGCGCAAGCGATGGGGTGCAGGAAGGGGACCGGCTGAGCCGGTTGGCGGGCTGCGACTGCGATGAAGCCTGGTTCGAATTGATAACGGTCTTCATCGTGTGTGTCGCGATCACTTGCCAAGCCCCTTTCCTGAATGCTTCTGAATGCCGCCGGTGGTCTCTCCGGCCGCGCCACAGGAATATTTTTTTCGCTGCCTGAAATGCTTGCGGCGCCATGCTCGGAGAGCGGACGCCGCTGACTTATTCACCCAGTTGTGCACTTGGTTATTCACATGGTTATGCACAGCACAACACAAGATATAGTGCAAAACTGGATTTGTGGCACCAAGTATAGTGGAGAATCGAGACAGGTCAAATCGTTTTATTTGCTTTCGAAGTCTTGACTTTTGCTTGGCGCGGCGCGCAGCCGACTCCCCGGAGAACAAGGCGGCGCCTTGTTCTCCTCGCATCACGCGAAGTTGCGCGAAGGGTCGTTACGGCGTTTTGGAAAACTTGAGATAGGGGAAATACTGAGCGTCGAGCGACGTGTCGTGCTGCAGACGCGACCACTCGAAATGCGGCCCCGGATCGGTCTTGCGACCGGGGGCGATGTCCGAGTGACCGGCGAGCGCCGCGACCGGATAGCGGGCCTTGAGCGCGCTCACGAGGGCGCCGAGCGTGCGGTATTGAGCTGCTTCGAAAGGCGTGGTGTCGCTCCCCTCCAGCTCGATGCCGATCGAGAAATCATTGCAGCGCTCGCGACCAAAAAAATTCGACGGCCCGGCGTGCCACGCGCGCTCGTTGCACGACACGAACTGCTCGAGCGCGCCGTCGCGATGAATCACGAAATGCGCCGACACCCGCACGCCGCGCAGGTGCGAATCGTAGTACGGGTGAGCGTCGCAATCGAGCGTGTTGAGGAACAAGTCGGCGATCGCGGTGCCGCCGAATTCGTTGGGCGGCAGGCTGATGTTGTGAACCACGATCAGGGTCGGCACGGCCCCGTCGGGCCGCGCTTCGAAATTCGGCGATGGCAGTTTGCGTGCGGCGGCGACCCAACCGTCGGTATCGACGGTGAACTCGACGCTCATCGAGCGTCGCGGCCCGTGGGTCGCGCGCCATGACGCTGCGCGTGCGCGGCGCTGCAGAACGGCTGCCCCGCCACGACTACGGAATCGCTCTTCGGCGCGTGCACGCCGCATTCGACGCAACGGATCATCGGCTCGGCGAGTTGTGCCGGCGCGGCAGCACGCGCGCCGCCGTTCGGACCATTCGCGCCTTTGGCACCCGCGGCGCCGTTCGCGCCGCTGCGTTGGGACGTCTGCGCGTCATGACGACGCAGCGCCTTCACCAGCCACTGGCCGACGATGAACAACAGGATCAGCAGAAATATTTGTCGCATGGGACACGCTCACACTACAGCACGGTGCAACAGCACCTCGAAAACAAAACGGCTGCCGACGTACGCCAGCAACAGCGCGACGAACGACGCCAGCACCCAGCGCAATGCCGCACGGCCGCGCCAGCCGGAAACCTTGCGCGCGGTCAGCAGCGCACCGAACATCACCCAGGAAAGAATCGCGAACACGGTTTTGTGATCGAGCCGCAACGCGCGGTCGACCAGTTGCTCGCTGAACAGAATGCCCGACACCAGCGTCAACGTCAGCAGGACAAAACCCGCGCCGATCAGACGGAACAGCAGCTTCTCCAGCGTGAGGAGCGGCGGCAGCGTATCGAGCCAGCTCGACAGCCAGCCGTTGCCCGCCGCAGCCGCGTGCCGCTGCGCCATGCCGCCCCGCATGGCATGCAGACGCCGCTCGACCAGCAGCATCAGAATGGCGTGCAGCGCCGCGATCGCAAACAGACCATAGGCGATGTTGGCGATCAGGAAGTGCAGCTTGAACATCGGCGCGGCCGAATACGGCAACACGCGCACGCCGTTGAACGCAAGCGGCAACAGCGAGGCGACGCAGGCGAGCGGCAGGACCAGCAGACGCAAGCCGTCGAGCGGAAAGAAAAAGCTCTCGATCCAGTAGATGCCGGCGCCGAGCCAGAACATGGCCGACAGCGCGAACGCGAAACCGAACACCATCGCGTTCTGCGGGAAGATGGTGGTATGCAGCAGCACGCCGTGGGCGAGCAGCGCCACGAACAGCAGCGCGCGGCCCGACGCGCTCATACCCGAAGCGGCCGATGGGGCCGACACGGGCGCCGCTGCGGCGGGCACCGGCGGCACGCTTTCGAGCATGGGACGCATGGCGGCGTGCCGGTGCGAGCGCCAGCCGGCAACGGCTAAACCGCCGTAGAGGAGCGCAGTGAGGGCATACAGTACAATATCCATATTCGAAGTTTACACTAGGCCCCTACTCCGCGACGTCTTCCGCTTCGCGCGCTGCCCGGGCCGCACTGTTCATCGCTCCCCATGCTCGACAATCTGACTCAACGGATGGCGCGCGTCGTCAAGACGCTGCGCGGCGAAGCCCGGCTCACCGAGGCGAACACCCAGGAAATGCTGCGCGAGGTGCGCCTTGCGCTGCTCGAGGCCGACGTGGCGCTGCCCGTCGTGCGCGAGTTCATCGCCAAGGTGAAGGAAAAGGCGCTCGGCGAGGAAGTCATCAGCAGCCTCTCGCCGGGTCAGGCGCTGGTCGGCGTGGTGCAGCGCGAGCTGACCGCGATCATCGGCGGCGACTACGAAGGCAAGGCGGTCGAACTGAACCTCGCGGTCACGCCGCCGGCCGTCATCCTGATGGCGGGTCTGCAGGGCGCGGGTAAGACGACCACAGTCGGTAAGCTCGCCAAGCTGCTGCGCGAGAAGTACAAGAAGAAAGTACTGACCGTCTCGTGCGACGTCTACCGCCCCGCCGCTATCGCGCAGTTGAAGACGGTGACCGAGCAGGTCGGCGCGGATTTCTTCCCGTCGGAGCCGGATCAGAAGCCGGTCGACATCGCGCGCGCCGCCGTGGATTGGGCCAAGCGCCACTATCACGACGTGCTGCTGGTCGACACCGCCGGCCGTCTCGGTATCGACGAAGCGATGATGCAGGAAATCACCGCGCTGCATAACACGCTGAAGCCGGCGGAAACGCTGTTCGTCGTCGACGCGATGCTCGGCCAGGACGCGGTGAACACCGCCAAGGCCTTTAGCGACGCGCTGCCGCTCACCGGCGTGGTCCTCACCAAGCTCGACGGCGACTCGCGTGGTGGCGCGGCGCTCTCCGTGCGTCACGTCACGGGCAAGCCGATCAAGTTCGTCGGCGTCGCGGAAAAGCTCGACGGCCTCGAAGTCTTCTACCCGGATCGCATGGCGAACCGGATTCTCGGCATGGGCGACATTCTCGCCCTCGTCGAAGAAGCGCAACGCGGCGTGGACGTTCAAGCCGCTCAGAAGCTCGCCGACAAGGTCAAGAAAGGCGGCGACTTCGATCTGAACGATTTCCGCGCACAGTTGACGCAAATGAAGGGCATGGGCGGCCTGTCGTCGCTGATGGACAAACTGCCCGCGCAATTCCAGCAGGCCGCCGCCGGCGCTGACATGAGCCAGGCCGAAAAGCAGATGCGCCGCATGGAAGGCATCATCAATTCCATGACGCCGCTGGAGCGTGCCAAGCCCGACCTCATCAAGGCCACGCGCAAGCGCCGCATCGCCGCGGGCGCGGGCGTGCAGGTGCAGGAGGTCAACCGCATGCTGAATCAGTACGACCAGATGCGCACCATGATGAAAAAGCTCAAGGGCGGCAATCTGCAGAAGATGATGCGCGGCATGAAGGGTATGTTGCCCGGCATGCGCTAAGCTTTAGCAAGACGGCGGCGCGCGCGTTCCGACCTGGACCACGGAACGCGCGGCTGACTCCGGATTCGTGCGGGTTTATTCTGTACCGCGCGCCGCCGATCTCACCCACACTATGTATACAGTTACCGCCCGTCAGACGTCATGAACCGCGAAGAAGCTCTCCACATTTTTAGCCACTCCGAAGAAATCGTTTCGGCCGACGACGTCAACGCGTCGATCAGCGGCATGGCGGCCGCCATCCGCGACGAGATGAGCGAGGACTTCCCGCTCGTGCTGTCGGTCATGGGCGGCGCGGCGGTGTTCACCGGCATGCTGTTGCCGCACCTCGATTTCCCGCTCGAGTTCGACTACATCCACCTGACCCGCTACCGCAACACCACCAAGGGCGGCAACGAGATGCAATGGCGCGTGGCGCCGGCGGAGTCGGTGAAGGATCGCGTCGTGCTGGTGCTCGACGACATTCTCGACGAAGGCGAGACGATGGCCGCGATCCGCGACCGCATTCTCGCGATGGGCGCGAAGCGCTTCCTGAGCGCGGTGCTGTGCGAGAAGATCATTCCGAAGGCCAAGCCGCTGCGTCCGGATTATTGCGGCTTCGAAGTGCCGGACCGCTATGTGTTCGGTTGCGGCATGGATGCAAAGGGTTACTGGCGTAACCTGCCCACGATTCGCGCGCTGACTGAAGGCGCCTGATCTTCTTAGAGGCGGCCGTCTGCGGGCGGTGAATCGATATAGAAAAAGCGGCCCACGGGCCGCTTTTTTGCGCTGTACTGTGCGGGGCTGAGCGCTCCGGCGGCTCCTGCATCACAGTTGATGCACGAACGACCGGATACCGCCAAGCATCATCTCCACCGAAATCGCCACCAGCACGAGGCCCATCAGCCGTTCGAAGGCCATCATGGCGCGCTCGCCGAGCCACGCCTGGATGCGCTCCGCCAGCATCAGCACGATCGCGCAGACGATCATCGTGACGGTCAGCGCGCCGATCCACTCGAACATCTTGCCGGGCGCCTGCGAAGTCAGCAGCATCACGGTGGCCAACGCCGACGGACCCGCCAGTGCCGGTATGGCGAGCGGCACGATCAGCGGTTCGCCGCCGCGCGTGTCGCCGCCCAACGGGCCGTCCGGATGCGGAAACACCATTCTGAGCGCGATGAGGAACAGCACGATCCCGCCGCCGATACGCAACGACTGGTCGGTGAGACTCATCATGCGCAGAAAACCGTCGCCGACCACCATGAAGGTCAGCAGGATCATGAAGGCGATCGCCACCTCACGGAGAATGACGATCGTGCGCCGCTTCGGCGACACACCGCGCAGACAACTGACGAAGAGCGGGATGTTGCCGAGCGGATCGGTGATCAGAATCAGCAGGATGGTCGCGGAGGCGAAGGTGTACTCCACCGTGCGCTCCGCCTAGCGCGCCAACGCTGCGCGAACTTTCCCGATCACCGTTTGCGCGGCGTCTTCGACCGGCAGCAGCGTCGCTTCAGCGTCGCGGCGGCCCTGGTATTCGAGCTTGCCTTCCTTGAGGCCACGGTCGCCGATCACCAAGCGATGCGGCACGCCGATCAGCTCCCAGTCGGCGAACATCACGCCGGGGCGTTCACCGCGATCGTCGAGGATCACGTCGACGCCCGCTTCGACCAGTGTCGCGTACAGCTTGTCGGCTTCTGCGCGCACGGCTTCGCTGCGGTCATAGCCCATCGGGCACAGCACGACTTCGAACGGCGCAATCGATTCCGGCCAGATGATGCCCTTGTCGTCGAAATTCTGTTCGATCGCGGCGCCCAGGATACGCGTCACGCCGATACCATAGCAGCCCATTTCCATCGGCCGCGGCTTGCCGGTTTCGTCGAGGCAGGTCGCGTTCATCGCTTCGGAATACTTGGTGCCGAGCTGGAACACGTGACCCACTTCGATACCGCGGCAGATGTCGATCACGCCCTTGCCGTCCGGCGACGGATCGCCCTTCTTCACATTGCGAATGTCGGCGACGACCGGTTCCGGCAGATCGCGGCCCCAGTTCACACCGGTGGTGTGGTAGTCCATCTCGTTCGAGCCCACAACGAAGTCGCTCATGTTCGCGACCGTGCGATCCGCGACGACCTTGATCGGCTTCTTCGTGTCGATCGGGCCGAGGTAACCCGGCGGCGTACCGAAGGTTTCGATGATTTCAGCCTCGGTCGCCATGCGGAAGTCGGCCAGACCCGGCAGCTTGCTCGCCTTGATCTCGTTCAGATCGTGGTCGCCGCGCAGCATCAGCAGCCAGATGGTCGGCTCGGCGCCTTCGTTTTCGGTCGCGAGGATGATCGACTTGATCGTGCGCTCGAGCGGAATGTTCAACAGCTCGGCCACCGCTTCGCACTTCGCCTTGCCCGGCGTGGGCGTCTTCTTCATCTCTTCGGCCGGCGCCGCGCGTTCCGCGTAAAGCGGCAGCGCTTCGGCCGCTTCGACGTTCGCGGCGAACTCGGAGGTCGGGCAATAGGCGATCGCGTCTTCACCCGTCTCGGCGATCACGTGGAATTCGTGCGAACCGCTGCCGCCGATCGAACCGTTGTCCGCCGCCACCGCGCGGAAGTCCAGACCGAGGCGAGTGAAGATGCGCACGTACGCGTCGTACATCTTGCGATACGACTCGCGCAGGCCGTCCATGTCCTTGTCGAACGAGTACGCGTCTTTCATGATGAACTCGCGGCCGCGCATCACGCCGAAACGCGGGCGGATCTCGTCGCGGAACTTGGTCTGAATCTGGTAGAAGTTCACCGGCAACTGGCGATAGCTCTTGATCTGATTGCGCGCGATGTCCGTCACCACTTCTTCGTGGGTCGGTCCGATCACGAAATCGGACTGCTTGCGATCCTTGAAGCGCAGCAGTTCGGGGCCGTACTTCTCCCAGCGGCCCGACTCCTGCCACAGCTCGGCCGGCTGCACCGCCGGCATCAACAGCTCAATCGCGCCTGCCCGGTTCATTTCTTCGCGCACGATGGCTTCCACCTTGCGGATCGAACGCAGGCCGACCGGCAGGTAGTTATAGATACCGCCGGCAACACGCCGGATCATGCCGGCGCGCACCATGAGCTTGTGGCTGACGATCTCTGCGTCGGCGGGAGCTTCTTTGAGGGTACCGATAAAGAAACGGGAAGCTTTCATTCAGATTATCCAAAAGCGGCGGCTCCGGAGGGACCGCCCGAAAGGTGAAAACGGTGGGGAAATCGACACAGATCCGGCTCTGAGCCGGCACGGCTCACCTGCCAATGCCACTGACACCGGCACATCGCAGCCGACCGCGGCGCCGAAGCCGCCGCGCAAAGCCTTTGCACAAGGGATAAGGCACGGAAAGACTGACAGGCTACCGCAAACGCGGGCCTTTGGCGGCGAATCGTTCCAATCTGGTGCGAATCGGTGCGTCAGGCCCGTTATCTGTTTATAATCAAAGCAATTTTAAAGGATTCGAAGGTGGTTGTATGCTGGATCGTGAAGGCTTTCGCCCGAACGTCGGCATCATCCTCTTGAACGCGCACAACGAGGTGTTTTGGGGCAAACGGCTCCGTGAACATTCCTGGCAGTTTCCGCAAGGGGGCATCAAGTACGGAGAGACCCCCGTGCAAGCGATGTATCGGGAGTTACACGAAGAAACCGGGCTGCTTCCTGAGCACGTCAAGGTGATTGGTCGCACGCGCGACTGGTTGCGTTACGAGGTGCCTGACAAGTTCATCAAGCGCGAAGTACGCGGTCATTACCGCGGCCAGAAACAAATCTGGTTTTTGCTCCGGATGGTTGGACGCGACTGCGACATCTGCTTGCGCGCCACCGACCACCCTGAGTTCGATGCGTGGCGCTGGAACGAGTACTGGGTGCCGCTCGACTGTGTGATCGAGTTCAAGCGGGATGTATATCAGTTGGCGCTGACGGAGCTATCCCGTTTCATGCGCCGGGCTGCGCCGCGTGCGGAAAAACCTGGCGGGCACCATGGGCCGCGTTATCCCCGGATAGCGTCGTCAATGGAAAGTCCGCCGGATTCCACGGTAATGACGGTGACTTCTGTGACCACCGTCAGCATCGAAACATCGGTTCACGCAACGATCGTGTCCGATTGCGGTCCGGGCTCCGGGTCAACGGCAGAAGTAGGCGCCGCGCCGGAGCACGAAGACGAATCGGAACGCGAAACGGCCGGCTCGCTGTTCCGCCCGGGCGTGCGCAATTAACAACTCTGTGCGGCTGTCCACGCCGCCTCTCTCTGACGCGGCTCGTCGAGCCGCGTCAGTGTTTCGAGGAAATCATATTGAAAGCACTTGCTCTCGTCGTGGCGTGCGTCGCCACCGGCGCCCTGCTGGCTGGCTGTTCGAGCGCCAGCAAACCTACCAATAAAGACGACAGCGCGTTTACGTACCTGCTGGACCGGCAGAGCAATTGGGTGGAGAACAAGGTGGACGCTTTGCCGCCGCTGCCGCAAGACTCGAATCTCCTGCCTTTCGAAGTCTCCGGCAATACGCCGCTGCAGTTCGCGGTCGACCGGAATTCGCTAACCGTCGGTACGGACGGAGTGGTTCGCTTTACGGTCGTCGTGGCAAGCCCGAGCGGCGCTCGTAACGTAATCTACGAAGGGATTCGCTGCGACACGTATGAATGGCGCCAGTACGCGAGCCTGAATTCTGATCACGACGGCTGGGACACGACGGTCGCGAACAACTTCACGCGCATCGAGAACGGCGCCCTGAACGCCTATCAGGCGGCGCTGTATCAGGATTATCTGTGCGCGAACAAGATGCCCATGGGCAACGCGGCTTCGATTCTGGAGAATATTCGGTACAAACGCACCGCGAGTTCGTTGATCCACTGAGGCGCTTTGGTGGGCGCGTTTTGAATGGGGGCGCGTTGCGTTGCAGACTTGAAAAAGCCGGTCCAGCTTTCGCTGGAACGGCTTTTTTTGTATGCCCGCACCGTGCCCGTGCGCCAGCGCCGGTCAGTGACTCAGATCAGCACCAGGTTGTCGCGGTGAATCAACTCCGGCTCCAGCATATAGCCGAGCACCGATTCGATTTCGCCACTCGGGCGCCGCTGGATCAGCTTGGTTTCGGCGCTGCTGTAGTTCGTGAGGCCGCGCGCCACTTCGCGCCCCGCGGCGCTAAGACAAGCAATCACTTCACCGCGCGCAAATGCGCCCTGCACGCCGACAATACCGATAGGCAGCAAGCTCTTGCCGCCATCGGTCAGCTTTTCGACTGCGCCGTCGTCGATCACCACGTGGCCACGCACTTGCAGATGATCCGCCATCCATTGCTTGCGCGCCGCCATCCGCGCCGTGCGCGCGATCAACTGCGTGCCGATCGCCTCGCCCGACGCCAGCCGCGACAACACATCCGCTTCGCGCCCGCTTGCGATCACCGTATTCGCGCCGCTGTGCGCCGCGCGCTTGGCGGCGAGAATCTTGGTCAGCATGCCGCCGCGACCCAGACTCGAACCGGCGCCGCCCGCCATGGCTTCGAGCTCCGGCGCGCCGGCATCGGCCTGCTGGACCAGCGTGGCAGCCGGATCCTTGCGCGGGTCGGCGGTAAAAAGCCCTTGCTGATCGGTGAGAATGACGAGCGCATCGCCTTCGATCAGGTTTGCGACGAGCGCGCCCAGCGTGTCGTTGTCGCCGAATTTGATTTCGTCGGTGACGACCGTGTCGTTCTCGTTGATGATCGGCACGACGCCCAGGCGCAGAAGCGTGAGCAGCGTGGAGCGCGCGTTCAGATAGCGTTCGCGGTCCGCCAGGTCGGCGTGGGTCAGCAGAATCTGCGCGGTCTGGATGGAATGCTCGGCAAAGCGGCTTTCGTAGACCTGCGCGAGCCCCATCTGGCCGACGGCCGCGGCCGCTTGCAGTTCGTCGATCTCACGTGGCCGTTTGGTCCAGCCGAGCCGTTGCATTCCCTCGGCAATGGCGCCCGAGCTGACGAGCACCACTTCCTTGCCTTGCGCGCGCAAGGCGGCAATCTGCGCGGCCCAGCGGCCGATAGCAGCATGATCGAGGCCGCGCCCGTCATTCGTGACGAGGCTCGAACCGACTTTCACTACTAATCGCCGTGAATCTGCGATGACGGAACGCATTGTGCGCAATCTCCAAGATGACGCGTGATGCATGCCGGCAGCCCGTTTGGGCGCCGGCGCTCGAGCTTTTATGCCTGCGGGTCGATGCCGGCGTCGTCCGCGGCGGCCGGAGCTTCCGGCTTTTCGCGGAAACGCACGTCCGCGGCGAGATCTTCAGCCTCGGCCGCGCGCCGCGCGTCCGAATGCGCGGCGATGTGGTCGAACACAGCGTAGCAAAGGTTTTCACAGCCCTGACCGGTCAGCGCCGAGATTTCGAACACCGGACCGTCCCAGCCGAAGCCTTCGAGGAATGCCGAGACGCGCGCTTCGCGCTCGTCTTCGGGCACCATGTCCAGCTTGTTCAGCACGAGCCAGCGTGGCTTTTCATAAAGCAGCTCGTCGTACTTGCGCAATTCGTTGACGATCGCCTTGGCTTCCGCGACCGGATCGACCGCGTCGTCGAACGGTGCGAGGTCGACGATATGCAGCAACAAGCCCGTGCGCTGCAAATGCCGCAGGAACTGATGGCCGAGGCCCGCGCCTTCCGCCGCGCCTTCGATCAGGCCCGGAATGTCCGCGATCACGAAGCTGCGGCTCGGCCCGACGCGCACCACGCCGAGATTCGGCGCGAGCGTCGTGAACGGATAGTCGGCGATCTTCGGCTTCGCGTTCGACACCGACGCGATGAAAGTCGACTTGCCGGCGTTCGGCATGCCGAGCAGACCGACGTCCGCCAGCACCTTCAGTTCGAGGCGCACCATGCGGCGCTCGCCCGGCTTGCCGTCGGTCTTCTGACGCGGCGCGCGGTTCGTACTGGACTTGAAATGCAGGTTACCGAGTCCGCCCGCGCCGCCCTGAGCGATCTGCACGCTCTGGTTGTGCTCGGTCAGATCGGCGATCAACTCGCCGGTCTCCATGTCGGTGATGGTGGTGCCGACCGGCATGCGCAACGTGATGTCGTCGCCGCCCTTGCCGTAGCAGTCCGCGCCGCGGCCGTTTTCGCCGTTGCGCGCCAGGTGTTTCTTCGCGTAGCGGTAGTCGATCAGCGTGTTGATGTTGCGGTCCGCGACCGCGATCACGCTGCCGCCCCGGCCGCCGTCGCCGCCATCCGGGCCGCCGAACGGAACGAATTTCTCGCGGCGCATCGACGCGCTGCCATCCCCTCCGTCGCCGGCGATGACTTCAATCCTCGCTTCGTCAATGAACTTCATGCGTAACTCCGTCCCGTGGTGTACTGCCAGATGGTGCTGCTAGATTTGATGCTACTGGATGATGCTATTTTGCCGCGCCCGCCGCGCGCTGATCAATCGACTGAACGGCATAGGCGTGCCGGCGCGAGCGGAACATTCACGCCCATTCGTCCGGCGAAAACCGCCGGAATAAAAAAAGCCCCGCTAACTTCGCGGGGCCTTTTTCCGGTCCTGAAGCCCGTGCCTGAGTAAACTCAGACTGCTGCCGGGACGACGTTGACCATGTGCTTCTTCGCTGCGCCCTTCGTCGAGAAATTGACGTGGCCGTCCGTCAGCGCGAACAAGGTATGATCCTTGCCGATACCGACGTTTTCGCCCGGGTGCATACGCGTGCCGCGTTGGCGAACGATGATGCCGCCAGCGTTGATAGCCTGGCCGCCATAAACCTTCACGCCGAGGCGCTTCGATTCAGAGTCGCGGCCGTTGCGGGATGATCCGCCTGCCTTTTTGTGTGCCATTTGATTTGCTCCTTAACCGGCGCGCTTACGCGTTGATCGCGTCGATGCGCAATTCGGTATAGTTCTGGCGGTGGCCGCCATGCTTCTGGTAGTGCTTCCGGCGACGCATCTTGAAGATGGTCACTTTTGCGTGACGACCTTGCGACACGACGGTAGCCTTGACGGAAGCCCCACTGACCAGCGGCGTACCGAACTTAATCGATTCGCCTTCGCCCACTGCGAGAACCTGGTCGAGCGTGATTTCAGCGTCAATGTCTGCCGGTATCTGTTCTACTTTAAGTTTTTCGCCGACGGCAACTTTATACTGCTTGCCACCGGTTTTTATGACCGCGTACATTGAGAACCTCACTCTGTGTTCATTTTTCCCACGCACCGCGCGCGGAAACCCGTGATTATACATAGAGTTAGCTGCTCGGTCAAAACTCATTGAGAGGCGCCGCGCGCAGCGCCCGGCGCCTTGCCACACAGCCCCGGCGCGCGGTTCTGCCGCCGCCCGGAACGCGCCGCGCCGCAGCCTGCGACCCGGAACTGTCGCGATTCGCCTTATAATTCGCGGCACTACCCAAATCAGCCATCATGTCGTCGACTGCCACCCCCTCCTCCAACGCCGCCAGCCTGCTTGCTCCGATCGCCGAAGACATGCAGCAGGTCAATCGCGTCATACGGCACCGTCTCGCGTCCGACGTGATGCTGATCAACCAGATTTCCGAGTACATCATCAGCGCCGGCGGCAAACGGCTGCGGCCCGCGCTGCTGCTGCTGGTGGCCGGCGCGCTGGGCGAAACCACGGGGCACCGGCATGAACTGGCCGCGGTCGTCGAATTCATCCATACGGCCACGCTGCTGCACGACGACGTGGTCGACGAATCCGATCTGCGGCGCGGCCGGCAGACCGCCAACGCGCTGTTCGGCAACGCCGCGAGCGTGCTGGTGGGCGATTTCCTGTACTCGCGCTCGTTTCAGATGATGGTCGGCGTGGGCAAGATGCGCGTGATGGAGATTTTGTCGGAGGCAACCAACATCATCTCCGAAGGCGAAGTGCTGCAATTGCTCAACATGCACGACGCCGACGTGGACGAAGCCCGCTACATGCGGGTGATCCGCTACAAGACCGCCAAGCTGTTCGAGGCCGCGGCCCAGCTGGGCGCGGTGCTGGCCGGCTCGGACGCGAAAACCGAAGCCGCCGCGGCGGAGTTCGGCCGGCGCATCGGCACTGCGTTCCAGATCATGGACGACTGGCTCGACTACACGGGCACGGCCGAATCCATGGGCAAGAACGCCGGCGACGATCTTCGCGAAGGCAAGCCCACGCTCCCGCTGATCTATCTGATCGAACGCGGCACGCCTGAGCAGGCGACGCTCGCGCGGGAAGCAATCGAACAAGGCGGCACAGATCGTTTCGACACCATTTTCGAGGCGATCACGCGGTCCGGCGCGCTGGATCACACGCTCGAATGCGCGAAACAGGAAGCACAGGCCGCTGCAGCCGCAATTTCTTCATTTCCCGATTCCATTTTTAAAGAGAGCCTGCTAGAATTATGTTCTTACTCGACGGCAAGACAGTCTTGAACGGGACTGAAACACCGGCTTAGTCTGAATCGAGTCTGCAGTACAAATCGGGGTGTAGCTTAGCCTGGTAGAGCGCTACGTTCGGGACGTAGAGGCCGGAGGTTCGAATCCTCTCACCCCGACCAAATTTGCCTTGTTAGTGCAAGGCTCGAAAAACCGCCCAGCTTGCTCGGCGGTTTTTTGTTTTTGGGTCACGTACGGCGTGTTCGCCGAGTGTTGTTCCCCATACGCGCCCTGCGCCGCTGCTCCCACTCAGCCTGTTTTTTGCCGCCAGGCCGAACGGCGCACGCAAGCCCCTCTGCTATATTCTCTTCATCCTTTCCCCTATCCTTCACGACGCGTGGAACAACTTCCCTTATGGGCGCAGATTGGCGCCGTCTTCCTGCTGCTTGTCTGCTCGAGCTTTTTTTCGATTTCCGAAACGGCGATGATGGCGATCAACCGCCATCGCCTGAAACATCTTGCCAACCAGAACGCGCTCGGCGCGAAGACCACGCAGGGTCTGCTGGCGCATACCGATCAACTGCTGAGCGTCGTGCTGATCGGCAACAACCTGTTCAACACGATCATTCCGGTGCTCACCACCTCGATCGCGCTGCACACGTTCGGACGTAACAACCTGGTGCTGTCGATCGCGACCGGTATCGTCGCGTTTCTGATCATCGTATTTGCGGAAATCACGCCGAAGATCGTTGGCGCGACGTTCCCGGAAAAGATCGCGCTGCCCGCCAGCCTGCTGATCGCGCCCATGATGCGCGTCGCCAAACCGCTCGTCTGGTTCGTCAATCTGTTCGCGAACGGCATCTTGCGCGTGCTGCACATCAATACGAAAGGCGCGCACGATCAGCGCCTGTCGACAGAAGAACTGCGCACCATCGTGCTCGAGTCCGGCAGCTTCATGCCGACCAAACACCGCAGCATTCTGCTGAACCTGTTCGACCTCGAAAACATTTCCGTCGACGACGTGATGATCCCGCGCCGCCGCATCGAGGCGCTCGACTTCGACGCGCCGTTCGAACAGATCCTGCATCAACTCGAAACCTGCTATCACAACAAGCTGATCGTCTATCAAGGTGACATCGACCGGGTGCTCGGCGTGCTCCACGTACGCAAGACGCTGGCCGCGCTGCACAACCAGGAACTCGAACGCGAGACGCTGCGCGAGTTGCTGGCCGAGCCGTATTTCGTGCCGAGCGGCACGCCCGTGTTCCAGCAACTGCAATTCTTCCAGGAGAGCCGTCACCGCACGGCGCTGGTCGTCAACGAATACGGCGAGTTGCAGGGGCTCGTCACGCCGGAAGACATCATCGAGGAACTGATCGGCGAATTCACCACGTCGATTCCGCGTGGCGCCAATTCGCGCGGCGGCTGGAACGAAAACGGCGAATGCATCGTGGCCGGCAGCATGCCGCTGCGCGAACTGAACCGCTGGCTGCATCTCACGCTACCCACCGATGGGCCGAAAACGCTTAACGGCCTGATCCTCGAAATTCTCGAAGACATTCCCGACGGCGACGTGTGTGTGCAGATCGGCGAAGTCAAACTCGAAGTGATGCGCAGCGACGACCAGGCGATTCGCACCGTCAAGCTGTTCCGACCGCCGACGCGCGCGAAAGCCAGCAAGGTATTGCGCGGCTAGGCTAGTCGAAGCAACTGCGCGACGCGGCCGAACACCACAGTCAGGCACGACACGCAGCAGCATCGCACACAGGCGCAGCGCGCGCCATTAGCCGAATGGCTGAATAGCGGCGCCCGCCGCCGTACCGGAAGATGAAGCCGTCGTGTTCTACAGGCGGCTCATCACCGGTCCCTCATGCAAGCTTCTTTTCAACCCGCGGCAGCGTCGCCGCGTCCCATCGCAAACGCCCACGAAAGCGCTGTCAAAGCGAAGCCGAAGGCATTCGCCCGCGACGTTAACGCAGCAAGTCTCACCGATCCCGACAACGCTCCCGCCGTGCGTCTGCTGACCGATACATTGCAGGAAGCGACCCGCCGCAACGCGTCGGACCTTCACATCGAGCCGGCGGAACACGGCTGGCGCGTGCGCTTGCGAATCGACGGCGTACTGCACGAAATCCCACAGCCGCCCGCGCATCTGCGGGACGCATTCATCACTCGCGTGAAGGTGCTCGCTCGCATGGATATCGCCGAGCGTCGCGTGCCGCAAGACGGTCGGCTGCGCATTTCCAGTTCGCCCGGCCGAGTCGAGGACTACCGCGTCAACTCGCTGCCTACGTTATTCGGCGAAAAGCTCGTGCTGCGCAGACTCGACGCGCTGCCCGCCGATCTCTCACTCGACTCGCTCGGCCTCGATCCGCATCAACGCGATACGGTGGATGCCGCGATTCGCGCGCCGCACGGCCTCGTGCTCGTCACCGGACCCACCGGGAGCGGCAAGACGCTATCGCTGTACTGTTTCCTGAATCTCCTCAACGGCGAGGCGCGCAATCTCTGTTCGGTGGAAGACCCCGCGGAGATCCAGTTGGCGGGCATCAATCAGGTCAGCGTGCGCGAGAAAGCCGGACTCACCTTCGCGGTCGCGTTACGCGCATTTCTTCGTCAGGACCCCGACGTGATCATGGTCGGCGAAATCCGTGACGAAGAAACCGCCGACGTCGCCGTGAAAGCCGCGCAAACCGGCCACCTCGTCCTGTCGACCCTGCATACGAACGACGCGCCGGCAGCCGTCGCGCGCCTGATCGATATCGGCGTCGAGCCGTATAACCTCGCGGCCGCGTTGCGGATGGTGACCGCACAACGGCTGGTGCGGCGGCTGTGCGTCGCGTGCCGCGTGCCGGCGCCGCAGTCGGTCGCGGCGCTTCGAGCGGCGGGATTCAGCGAGCATCAACTCGACGGCTGGCAGCCTTACGCCGCGGCCGGATGCGCAGCGTGTCATGGCATCGGTTACCGGGGCCGCGTCGGCGTTCATCAGGTAATGCCCGTGTCCGACGCGATGCGCGAGCTGATCGTCGCAAGCGCCGGCACACATGAACTCGCGCGGCTCGCGCAAACCGAACAGGTGGGCACCTTGCGCAACGCGGCTTTGAGTCGCGTGCGCGACGGCACCACCAGTCTCGCCGAAGCACTCGCCGCCACCGAGGTCGCATGAACACGGCCACGACCCAACGGCCTCTGGCCTCCGACATGCGTTTCAAATGGCGCGGCGTCGATGCCGACGGTGTGCGAAAAAACGGCGCGCTCATCGCACCGGATGCGGCCATCGCACGCTCACTGCTCAAGCGCGACAATCTGTTCATCATCGAACTCACAGCGCACGGACCGGCACCGCGTCCGACCGCACGCGCCGCGGACATCACGTTATTCACCCGGCAACTCGCCAGCCTGCTGCGAGCCGGCCTGCCGCTCGCGCCCGCGCTGGACCTGCTCGCGCAAGCGCAGGCTTCACGCCGCCAGGGTATGCCGCGGATCGTTGGCGCTCTCGCGCGCGACATCACCGGCGGCCTGCGTTTTTCCGCGGCACTGCAGCGGCATCCCGCGCAATTCAACGCACTGTACTGCCAGCTTGTCGAAGTCGGCGAGGCGGCCGGCGCACTCTCGGCCGTCCTCGCCCGCATCGCCGATGACCGCGAGCGCGCCGCCGCGCAGCGCGCCAAAGTGCGCGCGGCACTGACCTATCCCGTCGCGATCCTCGTGCTGGCGATGGCGATCACCGCGGCATTGCTCGTGTGGGTCGTGCCGACCTTCAAACAAATCTTCGACGGCTTCGGCGCCAGACTGCCCGCACCGACTCAATTCGTGCTGGCGTTGTCGTCCGGTGTGGCGCGATGGAGCATACCGTCATTCGCCATGATCTTCGCAGCGGGTTCGGCAGCGACGTTTCTACTGCGACGTTCCGAAGCCGCGCGCATCCGCTTTGCGCGCATATCGCTGACAATACCGGTCGCCGGTCCGCTGCTGCGCACGTTGTGTGCGGCACGCTGGAGTCGTGCGCTCGGCACCTTGTTATCAGCCGGCACGCCGCTCGCTGACGCGTTCGATTCGCTGACTCACGCCACCGGTAACGCCTTCTTCGACCGCGCCACCGCGGAAATCGCCGCGCGGCTGCGGCGGGGCGAGCGGCTCGCCGCAGCGATGCGCGCGGCACACTGCTTTCCGCCCGAGGTCGTGCAGCCGATCGCAGTTGCCGAGGAGTCCGGAGCACTCGACACTATGCTGATCGACGTGGCATCGCTCGCTGATCGTCAGGTAGACGAAAAGATCGGCACGCTGTCGAGCCTGTGCGAGCCGCTCGTCATCATCGTGCTTGGCGCGCTGGTCGGCGGCCTCGTGATCGCGATGTATCTTCCCATTATTCAACTCGGCAACGTGGTGTAGGATCGCAGCCGAATCCATCCTTAATCTATGCGGGCTACTCTTCCACTCGTGCCAGACACTTCTTCCAGCCTGCTGTCGGGCTTGCTGCCCGGCCATTTCGCGACCGGTCTCGGCCAGGCGTTCGGCAGCTTGCCCGCCGCCGTGCAAATGACGTTCGCCATTGTGTTCGGCCTCGTGATCGGCAGCTTCCTGAACGTGGTCGTGCATCGGCTGCCGATCATGCTCGAGCGCGCATGGCGCGCGGAGGTCAGCGAGACCACCGACGAACCGCTGGAAGAAGACGGCCTGCCGGCGCGCTACAACCTGTGGGTGCCGCGCAGCGCGTGTCCTCACTGCGGCCATACGTTGAGCGCATGGGAAAATCTCCCGGTGCTGAGCTACGTGCTACTGCGCGGCCGCTGCTCCGCATGCAAGGCGCCTGTGAGCCTGCGCTATCCGCTGCTCGAAATCGCCAGCGCGGCGTTCGCGGCCGGTTCGCTCGCGTTGTTCGGCCCGACTCTCACGGCGCTCGCCGCCTTCGGCCTATGCGCCGCGCTGCTCGCCATGAGCGCGATCGACATCGACACGCATCTGTTGCCTGACTCGATGACGCTGCCGTTGCTGTGGGCGGGCATCATCGTCAACTTCAACGGCATGTTCACGAACCTGCACGACGCGGTGCTCGGCGCGATCTTCGGCTATCTGGTGCTGTGGGTCGTGCATTGGGTATTTCTCCTCGTACGCGGCGTCGAAGGCATGGGTTATGGTGATTTCAAACTGCTGGCGGCGCTCGGCGCGTGGCTCGGCTGGGCGGCGCTGCCGCAGATCGTGCTGATCGCGGCGGTGGCCGGCGCGGTCGTCGGCCTGCTGGCAACATGGCGTGGCCGTATGCGCTTCGAAGAGCCGCTGCCCTTCGGGCCGTTTCTCGCGGCAGGCGGTGCATTGACGCTGTTTCTCGGCACACCGCTTTATCTGGCTCTGGGAGGCTGAAGCATGTTTGCTGTGGGATTGACCGGCGGCATCGGCAGCGGCAAATCGACTGTCGCCGACCTGTTTGCGGCGCACGGCGTGCCGCTCGTCGACACCGACCTGATCGCGCACCGCATCACCGCGCCGCACGGCATCGCCATGCCGCAGATCGCCGCGGAATTCGGCGAGGCGTTCGTCGCCCCTGACGGCTCGCTCGACCGCACGCGCATGCGCTCGCTCGTATTCAGCGAGGACAGCGCGCGCAAACGCCTCGAAGGCATCACGCATCCGTTGATTCGCGCAGAAACCGAACGCGAGCAACGCGAGGCTCAGGGGCCTTATGTGATCGTGGTGGTGCCGCTGCTAGTTGAATCCGGCAAGTGGAAGACGCGCGTGAATCGCGTGCTGACGGTTGACTGCAGCGTCGAAACGCAGATCTCGCGCGTGATGAGCCGCAACAATTTCAGCCGCGAACAGGTGTTGGCGATCATCGCCCGTCAGGCGACGCGCGAAGCGCGCCTCGCCGCGGCCGACGACGTCATCGACAACAACAACGACAACGCGCCGCTCGACGCGCTAAAAGCCCAAGTCGACGCGCAGCATCGCATGTATCTGGCGCTCGCCGGCGCATGACGCCGACGTGACACCTCGGGAAATCCCGGTTGAACTTCGCGGCGATGCGCATGCCAAAAGTGCGTTGAAAACCGCCCGAAACACGTGAAAAAAGTTGCGAATGCGTGCTGAAAAAGTGCGTGATTGCTAGGGTAGTCTCACGGCATTAGAATGTTCTGCATTCCCGTCACCGACCACGCCCGAGGCGAGCCCGCTTGATCCTTTACGAGTATCCCTTCAACGAGCGAATCCGGACGCTATTGCGCCTCGAAGATCTGTTCGAGCGCTTCACGTTCTTTCTGACTCAGGAAGACGCCAGGGAACATCACGTCGCACTGACAACGTTGTTCGAAATCTCAGAGGTTGCGGGCCGCGCGGATCTGAAGTCGGATCTGATGAAAGAACTCGAGCGTCAACGGCAAACGCTGGCGCCGTTTCGCGGCAATCCGGGAATCGAACAGAATGCGCTCGAGGCCGTACTCGGCGAGATCGAGCAAACTCTCGCGGGCCTTTCGCAGATGCAGGGCAAGACCGGCCAGCATCTTGCAGACAACGAGTGGCTCGCCAGCATCCGCAGCCGCGCGATCATTCCAGGCGGCACCTGCAAGTTCGATTTGCCGTCCTACTATGCCTGGCAGCAGATTCATCCCGATCAGCGCCGTCAGGACATCGCCAAATGGGTAACGCCGCTGCTGCCGCTGCGCGATGCGGCCATCATCGTCCTGCGGCTCGCGCGCGAATCCGGCCAGGCATCGAAGGTCATGGCCATGCAGGGCAGCTATCAGCAAATGCTGTCCGGCCGGTCGTATCAATTGATGCAAGTACGGGTGGCACCGGAATTGCGCGTGATCCCCGAAGCAAGTGCAAACAAGTACATGCTGTGGGTGCGCTTCACGGTGCAGGACGGCGATCTGCGTCCGCGTGCGGTCGATGTCGACGTCCCGTTCCAGCTCACGCTTTGCAGCCTGTAAATCACGCTCGCGAGCTTGTCACGTTCACCTGGTAAATCTGAACCGACGGGGCACGCCTTTAAAGTGGCGAGAAATGCCCCTATATTCGTTACTTATTCCGTTTGCGATTGACTGCCTGACCGTATGCCTACTGTCGTCAAATGCCCCACTTGCGGAAAGGACGTCCGCTGGACACCTGAAAACCGCTTCCGCCCCTTCTGCTCCGATCGCTGCAAGCAGACCGACCTCGGCGCCTGGGCCGCTGAGAAGTACAAGATCGGCGGGAGCGAGCAGGAAGCGTCGTCGGACGAGACGCCCAGCGGGGACTACACGCCGCATTGAGCGCGGCCCGTTGTCCGGGTCACGCGGACCGGCGCTGCTTGCACAGCGCCTGCTACCGCGCGCCCTAATCCTTTGTCAGGCCTTCTCGGCTGCGAGCCATTCCAGCACGGGAATGGTCGCCGGCAACAGCGGCTCGACGTCCGCAGGCAACGTCTGCCAGACAAAAGCCTGGCCTTCGCGGCCGTGCGGCTCGCCGGACCACTGAGTCACCTTGCAGAAAAAAAGCCGCACGTAGGCGTGCGGGTAATCGTGTTCGAGCGTATGCCAGAGATGGCTTGCCTCGACGTCGATACCCAGTTCCTCGTGCAACTCACGGGCGAGCGCGGCTTCGACCGACTCGCCCGCTTCCAGCTTGCCGCCCGGAAACTCCCAATACCCCTCGTACGGCTTGCCTGCCGGGCGCTGCGCCAGCAGATAGCGGCCATCGGGCTGAACCAGCACGCCGACGGCAACTTCCGTCACCTTGCGGCCGGCGGCATTCTTCTGGGCGTCGTTCATGCCGCGGCTCACGCTGAGGTTTTGCGGCCGGACCAGTCGCGCGCGAACTGCCACGCAACACGTCCCGAACGCGAGCCGCGCTCCAACGCCCACACCAGCGCATCGCCGCGCGCCGCTTCGACTTCGGCGTCGTCGCAGCCGAAATGCCGAAGCCAGTGGGCGATGATCGACAGGTAGTCATCCTGCTTGAACGGATAGAAGCTGACCCACAGCCCGAAACGCTCGGACAGCGAGATCTTTTCTTCGACCAGCTCGCCGGGATGAATCTCGCCATCGGACGTGTGCTTGTACGTCTCGTTGTCGCTCATGTATTCGGGCAACAGATGGCGGCGGTTCGACGTCGCGTAGATCAGCACGTTGTCCGATTGCGCGGCGATCGAGCCGTCGAGCGCGACCTTCAGCGCCTTGTAGCCCGATTCGCCGTCTTCGAACGACAGGTCGTCGCAGAACACCACGAAGCGCTCCGGCCGCTGCGCGATCAGGTCGACGATATCGCCCAGGTCATGCAGATCGTCCTTATCCACTTCGATCAAACGCAGGCCGTCTTTCGCGTACGCGTTCAGGCATGCCTTGATCAGCGACGACTTGCCGGTGCCGCGTGCGCCCGTCAGCAGCACGTTGTTGGCCGGCTGCTTGTGCACGAATTGACGCGTGTTCTGCTCGATCAGACCTTTCTGGCGTTCGATGTTTTGCAGATCGTCGAGCGTGATCGTCGAGATGGCTGGCACCGGCTGCAGGTAGCCGCGCCCCTGGCGCTTGCGCCAGCGGAAGGCGACCGCCGCCGACCAGTCGATATTTGGCGTGGCGGGCGGAAGCATCGCTTCGAGGCGGACGAGCACGGCTTCGGCCCGGGTCAGAAACTGTTCGAGTTTGTCCATGGCTGGTGAGTAAGCGGCCCGCAGGCCGCTTTAAAACCCCTATGAGAAACCTGGTTACGAACGATAGTCGGCGTTGATGCTCACGTAGTCGTGCGACAGATCGCAAGTCCAGATCGTGGCTTGCGCATCGCCGCGGCCGAGTACGACGCGAATGCCGATCTCGCTCTTTTTCATGACGCGCTGGCCGTCTTCTTCACGGTAGGCCGGATTGCGGCCGCCGGCAGTCGCAACCAGCACGTCGTCCAGATACAGATCGATCTTGCCGACGTCGAGATCGTCCACGCCGGCATAGCCGATGGCCGCCAGAATGCGGCCGAGATTCGGGTCCGATGCATAGAAGGCCGTCTTCACGAGCGGCGAGTGGCCGATCGCATAGGCGATCTGGCGGCATTCGCCGACGCTAGAGCCGCCTTCCACCTGCACGGTCATGAATTTGGTCGCGCCTTCGCCGTCGCGCACGATCAACTGCGCGAGGGTCTGCGCGACTTCGGTCACCGCGTCGCGCAGCGCTGCATAAGCGGGCGAGTCGGTGGACGTGATCGCCGGCAGGCTCGATTTGCCCGACGCGATCAGGATGAATGAATCGTTGGTCGACGTATCGCCATCGATCGTGATGCAATTGAACGAGCGGTCCGCCACGTGCTTGACCAGTGCGTCGAGCACCGGCTGGGCGACGGCGGCATCGAACGCGAGGAAGCCGAGCATGGTCGCCATGTTCGGCTTGATCATGCCCGCGCCCTTGCTGATGCCGGTCAGCGTGACCGTATGGCCGTCGATCGTGACCTGACGCGACGTGGCCTTGGGCAGCGTGTCCGTGGTCATGATCGCCTGCGCGGCGTCGTACCAGTTCGCTTCCTTGCGGTTCGCCAGCGCGGCCGGCAAACCCGCCTTCAGGCGATCGACCGGCAGCGGCTCGAGAATCACGCCCGTCGAAAACGGCAGCACCTGCTCCGGCGTGACATCCGCGAGACGTGCGAGTTCGGCACAGGTTTCACGCGCCGCCACGAGGCCTGGCTCGCCCGTGCCCGCGTTCGCGTTGCCGGTGTTGATCACCAGCGCGCGAATCGGCTTGCCGCCGGCGCGCACACGCTCCAGATTCTCACGGCACACCGTGACGGGCGCCGCACAAAAACGGTTCTGTGTGAACACGCCGCCCACCGTGGCGCCTTCGCCCACGGAAATGACGAGCACGTCCTTGCGGTTCGGCTTGCGGATATTCGCCTCCGCCCAGCCGAGCGAAACGCCGGCGACGGGGTGGAGTTGAGCGGGATCGATCGAGGGGAAATTGACAGCCATGGTCGCGACCTGTCGAAGAAAATGCCGGCAGGCGCCGGCATCGGGGGAAACGGAAACTGATGGCCCGGGCGTGCTGCCGGATCACCGCGAAATCAAGGCAAAGTACCGCGTAAAACGACGCGGCGCGCCTCGCAGCGCGCCGCCTCCGGCATTACACGATCTTGCCGTGGCACTGCTTGTACTTCTTGCCGCTGCCGCACGGGCACGGGTCGTTACGGCCGACCTTCGGCACATTGTCCGCGCTCATGTTCGCTGCAGCCGTATGCGACGAGCCGTGGCTCATTGCATCGCCGATCATGGCGGCGGTGGCCGCTTCCGCGGCAACAGGCGCCGCGGCTGCGGCTTCGGCGAATTCGGCGTGGCGGAACTCGACGTTTTCGAGGTGGCCACCCTGCTCTTCGAGCTGTTCGGCGGCCTGTTCCAGCTGTTCCGGCGACTGGATCTGCACGTTCATCACCACGCGGGTGACTTCGAGCTTCACAGCGTCGAGCATGGCGGCGAACAGTTCGAACGCCTCGCGCTTGTATTCCTGCTTCGGATTCTTCTGCGCATAGCCGCGCAGATGGATGCCCTGGCGCAGGTGATCGAGCGCGGCCAGATGTTCACGCCAGCTACGATCCAGCGTTTGCAGCATGATCGAGCGTTCGAACGCGCTGAACGATTCGCGGCCGACCAGTTCGACCTTGGCCTCGTAGGCTTCGTCCGCGGCGGCTTCGACCGCTTCGAGGATCTCGTCCGCGCTGATCGAGTTCGACTCGTTGATCATTTCCTGGATCGCGAGGTCGAGCTGCCATTCGTTGCGCAGCACTTCTTCCACCTCAGGCACGTCCCACTGCTCTTCAATGCTGCCAGCCGGCACGAACTGGTGAACGATGTCCGCAATCACGCTCTGGCGCATCGCGCCGATGGTTTCCGTGATGTCGTTCGCTTCGAGCAATTCATTGCGCTGCTGGTAGATCACCTTGCGCTGATCGTTCGACACATCGTCGTATTCGAGCAATTGCTTGCGAACGTCGAAGTTGCGCGCTTCCACCTTGCGCTGCGCCGATTCGATCGAGCGCGAGACGATGCCCGCCTCGATCGCTTCGCCTTCCGGCATCTTCAGGCGGTCCATGATTGCGCGCACGCGATCGCCGGCGAAAATGCGCAGCAGCGGATCTTCCAGCGACAAATAGAAGCGCGACGAACCCGGGTCGCCCTGACGACCGGCACGGCCGCGCAACTGGTTGTCGATCCGGCGCGATTCGTGGCGCTCGGTGCCGATGATGTGCAGACCACCCGCGGCCTTCACCTGATCGTGCAGCGCTTGCCATTCGTCGTGCAACTTCTGGATGCGGCGCTGCTTGTCGTCGTCGGCGAGCGTTTCGTCCAAATCGATGAACGACGCCTGCTTTTCCGCGTTGCCGCCGAGCACGATGTCGGTACCGCGACCGGCCATGTTGGTGGCGATCGTGATGCGCTTCGGACGGCCGGCTTCGGCGACGATCTCGGCTTCACGCGCGTGCTGCTTGGCGTTCAGCACTTCGTGCGGCAAACCGGTTTGCTTCAGCAGATGCGACAGCAACTCGGAGTTTTCGATCGACGTCGTACCGACCAGCACCGGCTGACCGCGCTCGTAGCAATCGCGGATGTCGCGGATCACCGCGTCGTAGCGTTCCTTGGCGGTCTTGTAGATCTGATCCTGCTTGTCGATCCGCTTGGGCGGACGGTTGGTCGGGATCACGACCGTTTCGAGACCGTAGATCTCGTTGAATTCGTACGCTTCCGTATCCGCCGTGCCGGTCATGCCGGACAGCTTCGCGTACATGCGGAAGTAGTTCTGGAACGTGATCGACGCGAGCGTCTGATTCTCGCTCTGGATCTTGACGTGTTCCTTCGCCTCGACGGCCTGGTGCAGGCCGTCCGACCAGCGGCGCCCCGCCATCAGGCGGCCGGTGAATTCGTCGACGATCACCACTTCGCCGTTCTGCACCACGTAATGCTGGTCCTTGAAGAACAGCGTGTGTGCGCGCAACGCGGCGTACACGTGGTGCATCAGCGTAATGTTCTGCGGCGCGTACAGGCTTTCGCCCTCGCCGATCAGGCCCCACTCGGCGAGCAGGCGCTCGGCCTTTTCGTGGCCCGATTCCGTCAGGAACACCTGGCGGCCTTTCTCGTCCAGCGTGTAGTCGCCCGGCTTTTCGACGCCGGTGCCGTCCGCTTTCTCTTCGCCGATCTGGCGCTCGAGCAGCGGCGGCAGCGCATTCATGCGCACGTAGAGTTCGGTATGGTCTTCGGCCTGGCCGGAGATGATCAGCGGCGTACGGGCTTCGTCGATCAGGATCGAGTCGACCTCGTCGACCACCGCGAAATTCAGGGCTCGCTGCACGCGTGCGTCGGTCTCGTAGACCATGTTGTCGCGCAGGTAGTCGAAGCCGAATTCGTTGTTGGTGCCATACGTGATGTCAGCCGCGTAGGCTTCCTGCTTCGCGCCGTGATCCATCTGCGACAGGTTGATGCCGACCGACAGACCGAGGAAGTTGTACAGCCGCGCCATCCATTCGGCGTCGCGCTGGGCGAGGTAGTCGTTGACCGTGACCACGTGCACGCCGCGCCCCGACAGCGCGTTCAGGTACACCGGCAGCGTGGCGACGAGCGTCTTGCCCTCGCCAGTGCGCATTTCGCCGATCTTGCCGTAGTGCAGAACCATGCCGCCGATCAGCTGCACGTCGAAGTGGCGCATTTTCAGCACCCGCTTGCTGGCCTCGCGGCATACCGCGAAGGCTTCCGGCAGGAGCTTGTCGAGCGATTCACCGCTCGCGACGCGCTGGCGGAATTCACCCGTTTTGGCGCGCAGTTGATCGTCCGTCAATTGCTCGATCTGCGGCTCGAGCGCATTGATCGCCGTGACGGTCTTTTGATATTGCTTGACTAACCGCTGGTTGCGGCTGCCAAAAATCTTCTGTAGAAAACCGGTGGTCATCGGATCGGTGTCTGCGTCGCGGCTTCGGCTGGGTCGCGGCGTGCAGTTCGTGCACGTGCGCTCCGGGGTCGGAAGGGCCTCGGCGGCTTAGTCCAAGAGTGAATTCGAATCGCGCATTTTAGCACGCGCCCCCGCCCACGCTGATGTCGGCAGCGAGACGGCTGCGGGGCATCCGAAGCCCGCCGCAGCGAGCTCTGACAGTCCGCATTGAGGCAGGTCCGCGTGCATCCCGCGCGGTACAATCGCGGCGTGAACGCGCATAGGGTGCGGACACGCCGTTACCATCGAACATGAGCCGTATTCCTTCCTTTTCAAGGCCGCCGCCCCAGCAGTTCAAGGCGCGCCGCCCGCAGCCGGTCGCCGAGGTGCTCAACCGCACGGACGCGTTCGCGGCCCTGCGCGCGGGCGTCGAGCAGATTGCGGCGTTGGAGAAGGATCTGCGGGCGCTGCTGCCGGACTATCTGGCGACGAGCGTCGAGCCCAGCTTTATCAAGGAAGGCGTGTTGGCCCTGTTCGCCGGCCATAACGCGCTGGCGGCACGGCTGCGGCATCTGGAACCGCGGCTGCTGTCGGATCTGCAACAGCGCGGCTGGCCGGTCAATGCGCTGCGGATTCGCGTGCGGCCGCAGGCTGTCAAGGAACCGCCGCCGGTCAAACAGGCGCGCATGACGCCGGCCGGCGCCGACGCGCTCCACGCGCTGAGCGAATCGCTGGCGCCGTCGCCCTTACAGGAAGCGCTGGCGAAAATGGCGGCCCGGCATCGGAGAAATCGCTAGGCAAAAGAAAAGCGGCCCGACTGGGCCGCTTACTTTTCGTACGATTGCTTCGGAAAATTCACCCGAAGGCGTCAGGCAAAAGCCGTCTGGGTCTCGTAGGCGAAACCGCGCGGTGCCTTCTGCGTGTCGTCGAAGGTGACGATTTCGTACGAATCTTCGTGCGCCAGCAGTTCACGCAGCAGCGCGTTGTTCAGGCCGTGGCCCGACTTGTACGCGTTGTACGACGCCAGCAACGGGTGGCCGATCACATACAGGTCGCCGATCGCGTCGAGCATCTTGTGCTTCACGAACTCGTCGTCGTAGCGCAGGCCGTCGTTATTCAGGATGCGGTACTCGTCGAGCACGATCGCGTTGTCCATGCTGCCGCCACGCGCCAGACCGAGTTCGCGCATCATTTCCACTTCATGCGCGAAACCGAAGGTGCGGGCACGCGCGATTTCACGCACGTACGACGTATTGGCAAAATCCACTTCCAGCGCCTGACCGGTTTTATCCACGGCCGGGTGACGGAAATCGATCGTAAATTTGAGCTTGAAACCGAAATACGGGTCGAGACGCGCGAATTTATCGCCGTCACGAATTTCGACCGGCTTGGTGACCTTGATGAATTTCTTCGCCGCGTTCTGCTCTTCGATACCTGCCGATTGAATCAGAAACACGAACGAACCCGCGCTGCCGTCCATGATCGGGATTTCTTCGGCGGTGACGTCGACGTACAGGTTGTCGATGCCGAGACCGGCGCAGGCGGACATCAGATGCTCGATGGTCGAGACGCGCGCGCCGTCCTTCTGCAACACGGAAGCCAGACGCGTATCGCCAATCGCCATCGCCGACGCAGGAATGTCCACCGGCGTGGCCAGATCCACGCGCGAAAACACGATGCCCGTGTCCGGCCCGGCCGGACGGAGGGTCAGTTCGACTTTACGGCCGGAGTGCAGGCCAATGCCGACTGTCTTGACGATTTGCTTGATAGTGCGCTGCTTCAACATGGTGATCTTCTATTCGATTGAAAATCCCAATCGGGACTTTTTATTCCATAGCACGAATTATACTCCAATACCCTAAGGAGCGTCTTTTCGCGGAACGTATCAATCTGTTTCGCTGCATTACCCCTGGGCGCCCGTCAGGAAAGCGTGACGGGCCGATGCCCCGGAACGGAGGCGTTTCCGGTCATCGGCCCGCGTAACGGCCTGTCACAAAAGCGTCTTATCGACCGTTGCCCCGGCACAACGCGCCAACCGCGCGTGCCTGTGGCGAAGGCCACGACGCCCACGTGCCTAGCTCAACGTAGCGAGAATACTCCCTGCATCGCTGACTTCGAATTTGCCGGCAGCCTCGACGTTCAACGTCTTGACCACGCCGTCGTCGACCACCATCGCGTAGCGCTGGGAACGGATTCCCATGCCGCGCGCCGACAAATCCTGCTCGAGACCGAGCGCTCGCGTGAAAGCCGCACTGCCGTCCGCCATCATGCGCACCTTGCCCGAGGCGTGCTGATCGCGTCCCCACGCGCCCATTACGAACGCGTCGTTGACGGACACGCACCAGATCTCGTCGATGCCAAGAGCGCGCAACTGCTCGGCGTGTTCGACATAACCCGGTACATGTTTGGCCGAACAGGTGGGCGTGAACGCGCCCGGCAATCCGAAGATCACCACACGCTTGCCCGCTGTCTGTTCGCGCACGTCGAAGCTGTTAGGCCCGATCGTGCAGCCCGCCCGCTCGTCTTCGATCAACTCGAAGAGCGTCGCGTCGGGCAGCTTGTCACCTGCTTGAATCATGCTCAAGTCCTTTGCATCGATGCGAAGCACGCTCGCACGTCGTCGTGTCGCAGTGAAAAATCCGGCGTGAGCCTCACACTATGCTCCGCCGCCCGGCGACAGTCGCCCACTCCGCTTCGCGAATCCGAAGAGGGCAGTCGTCCTTGCCGCGAATCCTCAAAGATACGCGACTTGTTTGCCGTTCACCCGCCACGCTCGTGCATTCGTCCGCCAGCGCTGCACTGCTGTCCAACTCGCAGCGCCGCAACGAAAGCCTGCTCGTGCGCTCAGTCCGCCTGCTTGCGCAGGAATGCCGGAATGTCGTACGTGTCGACGCCCTTTTCCTGCAGCGCCTGCACATGCGAAGCGGCCGTATCGCGCGACGTGCGCCACACTGCCGGCGTGTCCAGCGCGCCGTAGTCGGCGGTGCTGGCGTGCGACGACTGCGGTGTGTAGGCAGCGTGTGCATTGATCGGCTGGTTGTCGGTGCCGGTGCGCAGCAGCGTCATCGGTGCCGATTGCTGCTTCTTCGCCGCACGGCCCAGGCCCGTTGCCACGACCGTCACGCGCAGCGCGTCGCCCATCGCATCGTCGTACACCGCGCCGAAGATCACGGTCGCGTCTTCCGCAGCATAGCTCTTGATGGTGTTCATCACTTCGCGCGTTTCCGACAGACGCAGCGAACGGCTCGACGTGATGTTGACCAGCACGCCACGCGCACCCGACAGATCCACACCTTCCAGCAGCGGGCTGGCGACAGCCTGCTCAGCAGCGAGGCGTGCGCGATCGACGCCGGCAACCGTCGCCGTGCCCATCATCGCCTTGCCTTGCTCGCCCATCACCGTCTTCACGTCTTCGAAGTCGACGTTCACCAGACCGTCGACGTTGATGATTTCCGCGATGCCGGCAACTGCGTTGTTCAGAACGTCGTCTGCGCACTGGAAGCACTTGTCCATCTCGGCGTCATCGCCCATCACCTCGAACAGCTTGTCGTTCAGGACGACGATCAGCGAGTCGACGTGATCCTCCAGTTGCTGCGAACCGGCTTCCGCGACGCGCATGCGCTTGCCGCCTTCGAATTCGAACGGCTTGCTGACGACGCCAACGGTCAAGATACCCATTTCCTTGGCGATCTGCGCGACCACGGGTGCTGCGCCCGTGCCCGTGCCGCCGCCCATGCCGGCCGTGATGAAGACCATGTGCGCGCCGCGCAATGCGTCGGCGATGCGCTCACGGGCTTCTTCCGCTGCGGCGCGGCCCATTTCCGGCTTGGCGCCCGCGCCCAGACCCGTGTTGCCGAGCTGGATCACCGCGGTGGCGCGCGAACGCGACAAAGCCTGCGCGTCCGTGTTCATCACGATGAAGTCGACGCCTTGCACGCCTTTGTTGATCATGTGCTGGACAGCATTGCCGCCAGCGCCACCTACTCCGACCACCTTGATGATGGTGCCGTTCGTTTCGGTTTCCAGCATTTGGAAATCCATGATGCCTCCGTCAAGATAAAAAATTTACAGCCACTCGGCCGTTATTCGGCAGGAGATCGGGCAACCTCCTGTCGCGCGCCGGCCGCCGGCACCGGCGCGTATTTCTAAAAACCGTTCTGTGCAGCGAATGCGTTAGAAGTTGCCGAGGAACCAGTCCTTCATGCGCGTGAACACCTGTCCCATCGACCCCGACTGCACCGCGACCTTGCGGCCGCGCATGCGCTGCGAGCGTCCTTCGACGAGCAGGCCCATCGCCGTCGAGTAGCGCGGATTGCGCACCACGTCAGCGAGACCGCCCGCGTATTCCGGCACGCCGATGCGCACCGGCTTCAGGAAGATGTCCTCACCCAGTTCGACCATGCCGAGCATCATCGACGCGCCGCCGGTCAGCACCACGCCGGAGCTCAGCAGTTCCTCGTAACCCGACTCGCGCACCACCTGCTGCACGAGCGAAAACAGTTCTTCGACACGCGGCTCGACCACTGCCGCCAGCGCCTGGCGCGACAGCGTGCGCGGACCGCGCTCACCGAGACCCGGCACTTCGATCATCTCGTCCGGATCGGCGAGCGCCTGCTTGGCGATGCCGTAATCCACCTTGATGTCTTCCGCATCCGGCGTCGGCGTACGCAGCGCCATCGCTATGTCGCTCGTGATCTGGTCGCCGGCGATCGGAATCACCGCCGTATGACGGATCGCGCCTTCGCTGAAAATCGCAATGTCCGTCGTGCCGCCGCCGATATCGACCAGCACCACGCCGAGTTCTTTTTCATCTTCCGTCAGCACCGCCAGCGACGACGCCAGCGGTTGCAAGATCAGATCGTTCACTTCGAGCCCACAGCGGCGCACGCACTTGACGATGTTCTGCGCCGCGCTCACCGCGCCGGTGACGATATGCACCTTCACTTCGAGACGAATGCCGCTCATGCCGATCGGCTCGCGCACATCTTCCTGACCGTCGATGATGAATTCCTGCGTCAGGATGTGCAGCACCTGCTGATCGGTCGGGATGTTGATCGCCTTCGCCGTTTCGATCACACGAGCCACATCCGTCTGCGTGACTTCCTTCTCCTTGATCGCCACCATGCCGCTCGAGTTGAAGCTGCGGATATGACTGCCGGCAATGCCGGTAAATACGTTTGTGATCTTGCAGTCGGCCATCAGTTCGGCTTCTTCGAGCGCGCGCTGTATGGACTGCACGGTGGCTTCGATATTCACCACCACGCCTTTCTTGAGCCCCTTCGATTCGCTCTGGCCGAGGCCGATCACCTCGTAGTGACCTTCGCCCTTCAACTCGGCGACGATGGCCACGACCTTCGACGTCCCAATGTCGAGGGCGACCAGCAGATCTTTATAGTCTTTACTCATAGCGTGCTCATTGCGTGTGATGTCCGTTTACTTCTTGCCCTTGTCGGGTTCGGTGATAAAGCGCATCCCTGCCGCGCGAATCGCGAAACCGTTCGGATAGCGCAAGTCCGCATACTCGATATCCTTTCCCCAACGTTGCGTCACCGCGTTCCACGCCGCGCTCAGACGCTTGCTCCGGTCGAGCAGCGTGTCCTGATTGCGTTCGCGCCCAAGTTCCACCTGCGTGCCGTTCGAGAGCTTCACCGTCCACGCGTAGCGTGGCGACAGCGTCACTTCTTCAGGCGTCGCGCCCAACGGCGCAAACCATTTCTGGAAGTCGTGATAACGCGCGACCACCTCTTTTGCCGTACCGTCCGGACCATCGAACGCGGGCAAGTCTTCTTCGAGCTCGCCCTGGTTCGCCGTGAACAGCTCGCCGTCGACGCTCACCAACTGATCGCTGCCCCACGTTCCCAGCGGCTTGTACTCTTCCAGCGTGACAGCCAGTGCATTCGGCCAGACGCGCCGCACGCTCGCATGACGCACCCACGGCATCTGCTCGAACGCCTGACGCGCCACGTCGAGATCCACCGTGAAAAAGTTGCCCTTCAAGCGCCCCACGACACCCGCGCGCACCGTCGGCGAATTGATGTGCTCGGTATCGCCGTCGATCTGGATTTCGCGCAACGCGAAATTCGGGCGCTGGATCAGCCAGTAACCGCCCGCCGCCAGCAGCACGAGCACCAGCAACGCATGCAATGCGTTGGCGGCGAAATTGAGCTGGCGAACGTTGTTCCACATGGTGTTGCTTTCGGGTCGCCCCGGTTAGTCCTGCAGCGTCAGCGCCAATACGCCGACAACCAGTTCCTGATAGCTGATGCCCACCGCGCGCGCCGCTTTCGGCGGCAGCGAGTGATCGGTCATGCCAGGCGCCGTGTTCACTTCGAGGAAATACGGGTTGCCGTCGGCGTCGAGCATGAAATCCGCACGGCCCCAGTCGGTGCAGCCGAGCACGTCGAAGGCACGGCGCGCCAGCACTTTCAGGCGCGCTTCCTCGTCCGCCGCCAGACCGCACGGGATCAGGTACTGCGTGTCGTTCGCGATGTACTTCGCGTGATAGTCGTAAAACTCGCCGGCCGGCACGATGCGAATCACCGGCAAGTCGAGATTGCCGGCGATGCACGCGGTGTATTCGCCGCCGCCTTCAATGCTCTTTTCGACCACCACGATCTTGTCGTACTTGACCGCTTCGATCAGCGCGGCGGGCAGTGCGTCGGCGCTCTTCACCTTGATCACCGCGACGCTCGAACCTTCGCTCGCCGGCTTCACGAAGATTGGCAAGCCGAGCTTCGCGACAATGTCTTTCGAACGCGCTGCGTAGTCGTCGCCGCGCAGCACGGCTTCGAACGGCGGCGTCGGAATGCCGAGTTGCTGCCACACGAGCTTGGTGCGGAACTTGTCGAGACCGAGCGCCGAGCCGAGCACGCCGCTACCCGTGTACTTGATGCCGTAAAAGTCGAGCGCGCCCTGGATCTGGCCGTTCTCGCCATAGCCGCCATGCAGCGCGTTGAACGCGCGCACAAAGCCTTCTTCCTTCAATGCGGCGAGCGGACGCTCGGCCGGATCGAACGGATGCGCGTCCACGCCGGCGTCGCGCAGACCTTGCAGCACCAGGCGGCCGGAGTTGAGCGATACCTCGCGCTCGGCGGAGTCCCCACCGAGTAGCACTGCCACTTTGCCGAATTGTTTCGGGTCGATACTGCTCATTTCGCTCACACCTTCGTTTCCTGCGCGAGGCGACCCGGCACACCGCCGATCGAACCCGCGCCCATCGTGATCACCACATCGCCGTCGCGCACCACTGCTGAGAGCGCGTCCGGCACTTCATCCACCGTATCGACAAACACCGGCTCGACCTTGCCCGCCACACGCAGCGCACGCGCCAAGGCGCGGCCGTCCGCGGCGACGATCGGCGCTTCACCGGCCGAATAGACTTCGGTCAGCACGAGCGCGTCGACGGTCGACAGCACTTTCACAAAATCCTCGAAGCAATCACGCGTACGCGTGAAGCGGTGCGGCTGGAACGCCAGCACCAGACGCCGGCCCGGAAATGCGCCGCGCGCCGCCGCCACCGTGGCCGCCATTTCGACCGGGTGATGACCGTAGTCGTCGACCAGTGTGTAGGCGCCGCTCGCTTTACCTTCGCTTACGACAGGCACTTCGCCGTAGCGCTGGAAGCGTCGGCCCACGCCGTTGAAATCCGCCAGCGCTCGCTGGATATCGGCATCTTTCACTTCAAGTTCAGTCGCAATTGCAATTGCGGCCAAAGCGTTCTGCACGTTGTGCTCGCCCGGCAGGTTCAAAACGATGTCGATCGGCGCCGCGTCTTCGCGCATGGCGGTGAAATGCATCTTGCCGTCGCGCGCCTGTACGTTGACCGCGCGCACCTGCGCATCCGGCGCGAAGCCGTAGCGGATGATCGGCTTCGACACGAACGGCAGAATTTCCTTCACGTTCGGATCGTCGACGCACAGCACCGCGATACCGTAAAACGGCAGACGGTGCGTGAATTCGATGAACGCCTGCTTGAGCCGCGCGAAGTCATGGCCGTAGGTGTCCATGTGATCGGCGTCGATGTTCGTGATGACTTCGATCACCGGGAACAGATTCAGGAACGACGCATCCGACTCGTCGGCTTCCGCGACGATGAAGTCGCCCGTGCCGAGCCGCGCATTCGCGCCCGCGCTGATCAGCCGGCCGCCGATCACGAAGGTCGGATCGAGACCGCCCGCCGCGAGCACGCTCGCCACCAACGAGGTGGTCGTGGTCTTGCCGTGCGTGCCGGCAATTGCGATGCCCTGCTTCAGGCGCATCAGTTCCGCGAGCATCACTGCGCGCGGCACGATCGGAATGCGGCGATGACGCGCGGCCAGCACTTCCGGGTTGTCGCTGCGCACCGCCGTGGAGACGACCACCGCGTTCGCGCCTTCGATGTTCTCCGCCGCGTGACCGATCGCGATCCGCGCGCCGAGTGCGGCGAGGCGATCCGTGATCGCGTTGCTCGTGAGATCCGAGCCGCTCACCTGATAGCCGAGGTTGACCAGCACCTCCGCGATGCCGCTCATGCCGACACCACCGATGCCGACAAAGTGAATGTGTTTGACGATGTGTTTCATTGCTTTCCTTCTGGGCTCGCGCCCGAAATCGAACCCGCCACGGTCGCGCAAATCTGCGCGACCTGTTCCGTGGCGTCGGGTTTCGCGAGCGAGCGCGAACGCTCCGCCATCTCCGCGAGGGTTTCTCGCGTCTGGCTGCGCAACCAGTCAGCGAGGGTTTCCGCCGACAGATCGCGTTGCTGCACGACCAGCGCCGCGCCGTTGTCGGCGAGGAACGCTGCATTAGTGGTTTGGTGATCGTCTACTGCATACGGGAACGGCACGAAGAACGCCGCCACGCCTACTGCTGAAATCTCGGACACCGTCATCGCGCCGGACCGGCAAATCACCAGGTCCGCGTTCGCGTAGGCGCTCGTCATGTCGTCGATGAACGGTACGAGTTCGACGCCGGCGCCCGCTTGCAAACCGGCTGCAGCGTAGTTCTCGCGCAGCGCCTCGATGTGCTTCGCGCCCGCCTGATGCACGATGCGCGGCCGTTCGTTCGGCGCGAGCAAGGCCACCGCGCGCGGCACGACTTCATTCAATGCCGTCGCGCCCAGACTGCCGCCCACGACCAGCACATTCAACGGACCGCTGCGTTGCGCGTAGCGTGTTTTGGGTGCAATTGCGCGCGCAAGTTCCTCACGAATCGGATTTCCCGTCCATTCGCCGTGCGGCAATGCATTCGGGAACGCAACCAGCACACGCTTGGCAACTTTCGCGAGCACCTTGTTCGCTAGACCGGCAATCGAATTCTGTTCATGCAGCACCAGCGGACGGCCGCTCAATGCGGTCATCAAGCCGGCCGGAAACGTGATGTAGCCGCCCATGCCGAGCACCACATCCGGCTTCACGCGACGCAGGACGGAGAGGCTTTGCGTGCAGGCGCGCAGCAGATTCAGCGGCAGCATCAGCTTGGTTTTCATGCCCTTGCCGCGCAGTCCGCCGAAGCGCACGTATTCCATCGGGATGCCGTGCTTCGGCACCAGCGTCGCTTCCATGCCCGCGGGATTGCCGAGCCATACGACCTTCCAGCCCCACGCCTGCATCAGATGAGCGACCGCGAGCCCAGGGAACACGTGTCCCCCGGTGCCTCCGGCCATCACCATCAGCGTGCGTTGCGGCAGAGCGGTCATACTTTCCCTCCGCGCATCAACACCCGGTTCTCGTAATCGACGCGCATCAACACTGCAACCGCGACGCAGTTCAGCACAATGCCCGAGCCGCCATAACTGACGAGCGGCAGCGTGAGACCCTTGGTCGGCAGCAAGCCGAGGTTCACGCCCATGTTGATGAAGGTCTGCGCGCCGAACCAGATGCCGACGCCCTTCGCGACCAGGCCCGCGAACGTGCGATCGAGTGCGAGCGCCTGACGGCCGATCTCGAACGAGCGGCGCACGATCCAGTAGAACATCAGGATCACCACCAGCACGCCGATAAAACCGAGTTCCTCGCCGATCACCGCGAGGATGAAGTCGGTATGCGCTTCCGGCAGATAGTTGAGCTTCTCGACGCTGCCGCCGAGACCCACGCCGAACCACTCGCCGCGGCCGAACGCGATCAGCGAGTGCGTCAATTGATAAGCCTTGCCCTGCGCGTAACGGTCGTCCCACGGATCGAGGTACGCGAAAATCCGTTCACGACGCCACGGCGACGCCCACACCAGCAAACTGAACGTGCCGACCGCGGTTGCCACCAGGCCGCCGAACAGCTTGCCGTTCACGCCGCCGAGAAACAGCACGCCCATCGCGATCGCCGCGATCACCATGAACGCGCCCATGTCCGGTTCGAGCAGCAGCAACGCGCCGACGAGACCCACCGCCACCGCCATCGGCAAAAAGCCTTTGGCGAAGCTGTGCATGTATTCCTGCTTGCGCACCGTGTAGTTCGCCGCGTAAATCGTCACGGCGAGCTTCATGATTTCCGACGGCTGCATGTTCGTGATGCCGAGCGGAATCCAGCGGCGCGCGCCGTTCACGCCCTTGCCGACGTGCGGAATCAGCACGATCACCAGCGCGACCAGCGAAATTAGAAACAGCTTCGGCGCGTACTTGTCCCACGTCGCGATCGGAATGCGGAACGACACGACGCCGATCACCGAGCCCATCACCACGAAGATGATCTGGCGCACGAGAAACGCGTAGTCGCGATAGGACGCGTACTTCGGCGAATCGGGCATGGCGATCGACGCCGAATACACCATCACGACGCCGAGACCGAGCAGCGCGACGACCACCCACAGCAGCGAGTGATCGTAGTCGAGCATGCGCGAGCGCAGCGGACGCACGCCGTTGACGGCGCTTGCGAGCCCACTGCCGCCCGTGCGGCCGACGCGAGCCGCACCGCCCGAACCACCCGCGTCGCCGGCGGCAGCCTGACGCGAACCGAAACGTTCCGACCAGCTCATATCATCGTCCCCCGTTCGGCGGCAATGTCTTCTACCGTGCTGCGGAATACCGCGGCGCGGTGCGCGTAACCCTTGAACATGTCGAAGCTCGCGCAAGCCGGCGACAACAACACGGCGTCGCCCGGCTCCGCGAGCGCGGTTGCGGCGCGCGTCGCTTCTTCGAGCGTCGCGTGATCCGTCATGGCGATGCCGGTGTCTTCCAGCGCGGCGCGGATCTGCGGCGCGTCGCGGCCGATCAGCATCACGGCGCGACACCAGCGCATGACCGGCGCGGCGAGCGGTTCGAAATCCTGCCCCTTGCCGTCGCCGCCGGCGATCAGCACGATGCGCTGCGCAAGGCCGTCGAGCGCGGCCACCGTCGCGCCGACATTGGTGCCCTTGCTGTCGTCCACATAGTCGATACCGTCGATCGACGCGATTAATTCCACGCGATGCGGCTCGCCGTGATATTCGCGCAGGCCGTGCAGAAGCGGCGCGCCCGGCAGACCGATCGCGCGCGCGAGTGCATAAGCGGCGAGCGCATTGGCGGCGTTGTGCAGACCGCGAATACGCAAGGCGTCCGCGGGCATCAGGCGTTTTAGCGCGATGTTCGGCGGCGTCACCACTTCGTTCTTGCGACGGCGCTTCGGCACCGGCTCGTCGCTCGCGTCGCGATCGTGCGCCTCTACGAGCCAGATCATGCCGTTGTCGCGCAGCAGACCGTAGTCGCCGTCGTTCTTCGGCTCGGTGACGCCGAATGTGACCATCTCGGCTTCGTTGTCTTCCGCGGGCGCGAGCTTCATGACGCGCGAGTCATCGCGATTCAGCACGCGCACGGTCTGTGCACCAAAGATGCGGCCCTTCGCGGTGGAGTACGCGTCGAGACCACCGTGCCAGTCCAGGTGATCCTGGGTGATGTTCAGCACGACTGCCGCATCCGGCGTAAACGTATGCGCGGTTTCCAACTGGAAGCTCGACAGCTCCAGCACCCACACGTCGGGCAATGCGGTGTTGTCGATCGCTTCCGAGAGTTTGTCGAGCAGCGCCGGGCTGATGTTGCCGGCCACCGCGACCTTCTTGCCGGCGCGTTCGCACAGCAGGCCGGTCAGGCTCGTGGTCGTGGTCTTGCCGTTGGTGCCGGTAATCGCGATCACCTTCGGCGCGTAGCCGCTTTCGCCGAGCGTCTTCAACGCCTGCGAGAAGAGTTCGAGTTCGCCCCACACGGGGATGCCCTGTTCGCGCGCCGCCGAGATCAGCGGCAACAGGTCAGCAGCCAGCGGCGACAAACCGGGGCTGATGGCGACGAGTTCTACGCCTTCGAGCAGCGCCGTCGAAAACGGGCCACCGACGAATGCGGCGTCGATGCCGTGCGCTTCCAGCGCGGGCAGGTTCGGCGGCACTTCACGCGTATCGGCCACACGCAGCCGACAGCCGTGCCGCGCGCACCAGCGCGCCATGGCGAGACCGGATTCACCCAGTCCCAGCACGAGCACCATCGGCTTTTGCCGATCCCGAAACTTCTCGCCGAACATCGCCTGCTTCCCCTAATACCTGCTTAACGCAACTTGAGCGTGGACAAACCAAAGAGACACAACATCAACGTGATGATCCAGAAGCGCACGACCACCTGCGTTTCCTTCCACCCCGACAATTCGAAATGGTGATGCAGCGGCGCCATCTTGAAGAGACGCCGCCCTTCGCCGAAACGGCGCTTGGTGAATTTGAACCACGTCACTTGCAACATCACGGAGAGCGTCTCCGCGACGAAAATGCCGCCCATGATGAAGAGCACGATTTCCTGGCGCACGATCACCGCCACCGTGCCGAGCGCGCCGCCGAGCGCGAGCGCGCCGACGTCGCCCATGAACATCTGCGCCGGGTGCGTGTTGAACCAGAGGAACGCGAGCCCTGCCCCGCCCATCGCCGAACAGAAGATCAGCAATTCGCCCGCGCCTGCGATATGCGGAAACAACAAATACTTCGAGTAGACCGAGCTGCCCATCACATACGCGAACACACCCAGCGACGCGCCGACCAGCACGACCGGCATGATCACGAGACCGTCGAGGCCGTCGGTGAGGTTGACCGCGTTGCTCGCGCCGACGATCACCAGATACGTCAGCACGATGAAGCCCCACACGCCGAGCGGATAGCTGATCGATTTGACGAACGGCAGCATCAGGTCGGCGCGCGCCGGCAGGCCCATCGAGAGGCCGCTGCGCACCCACGCCATGAACAGGTCGAACACGCGCACATTGCTCGCTTCGGACACGCTGAACGCGAGATACACGGCTGCGAACAGACCGATCACCGACTGCCAGAAATACTTTTCGCGCGACGACATGCCGCGCGGATCCTTGTAGACCACCTTGCGGTAATCGTCGACCCAGCCGATCACACCGAAACCGAACGTGACGAGCATCACGATCCAGATGAAGCGATTGGTCAGATCGGCCCACAACAGCGTGGCCACGGCAATGCCGAGCAGAATCAGCACGCCGCCCATGGTCGGCGTGCCGGATTTGACGAGGTGAGTCTGCGGGCCGTCTTTACGAACTGCCTGACCGACCTTCATGGAGGTCAGCTTGCGAATCACCGCCGGGCCACAGACGAGCCCGATCAGCAGCGCGGTGATGGTCGCCATCACCGCACGGAAAGTCAGATAACTGAACACGCGCAAGAAGCTTGCGTCATTCTGCAGCCATTGCGCCAGCGCCAGTAGCATGCTTCGGTCCTTCTATTTCAATGTGCGGCGGGCTTACTGCCCGCAGCGTTGGGTTGTGGACTCGTTACGGCGTCCACCACGCGCTCCATCTGCATGAAGCGCGAGCCTTTCACGAGAAGCGTTGCGGCAGGACCGAAACCGGCCTGCTGCAATTGCGCGACCAGCGTGCCGATATCGGCGACGTGATGCGCGTTGGCGCCGTACGCGGTGCAGGCGTCGCGCGAAGCGTCGCCCATGGCGTACAGCGCGTCGATACCGCGTTCCTTGGCGTAAGCGCCGATTTCGCGGTGAAACGCCGGACCGTTGTCGCCGACTTCGCCCATGTCGCCCATCACCAGCACGCGCGGCGCGGCGCGTGAGGCGAGCACGTCGATCGCGGCGCGCATCGAATCGGGGTTGGCGTTGTAGGTGTCGTCGATCACAGTGGCGCCGGCGAGCGTGCCGAGCACGGCCTGCTTCACCTGCAAGCGGCCTTTCACGGCGCCGAACGATTCGAGACCGCGCTTGATCGCGTCGAGCGAAACGCCTGCGGCCAAAGCGGCCGATGTTGCGGCCAGCGCGTTGTGCGCATTGTGGTCGCCGAGCACTTTCAGCGTGACTTCGACTTGCCCTTCAGGCGCGTCGATGCTCAAGACGTTGCCGTCGAACGTGCCTTTTACCGCGGCTTCGGTCGTGCGCTCGGCGGAGTTCAGCGCGAAGTCCATGATGCGGCTGCCGGTGGCGGCTACGCGCCAGATGCTCGCGTAGGCGTCGTCGGCGGGGAATACGGCGACGCCTTCCGGCGACAGCGCGTGAATCACGCTGGCGTGTTCGAGCGCGACGGCTTCGACCGTCGCCATGAATTCCTGATGCTCGCGCTGCGCGTTGTTCACCACCGCGACCGTCGGCTCGGCGATTTTCGCGAGCTCCGAGGTTTCGCCCGGATGGTTCATGCCGAGTTCGACTACCGCCAATTGGTGCGCGGCGTGCAAACGGAACAACGTGAGCGGCAAGCCGATGTCGTTGTTGAAGTTGCCCGCGGTGGCCAGACGCGCGTCGGCGCCGACCGCGGCGGCGAAGATCGACGCGATCATTTCCTTGACCGTGGTCTTGCCGTTGCTGCCCGTCACGGCGACGAGCGGCATGCTGAACTTGCGACGCCAACCGCGTGCGAGCGCGCCCAGACCCACGCGCGTGTCGGTGACTTTCAGCGCGGGAACATTCCAGTCTTGCGGCGTGCGCGAGACCAGCACGGCGCTCACGTTGCGCGCGGCGACGTCCGGCAGAAAGTCGTGCGCGTCGAACCGGTCGCCCTTGATCGCGACGAACAGATCGCCCGGTCCGGCGCTGCGGCTGTCGGTGGAAACGCGATCGAACGTGACGTCGTCGTCACCCAGCACGGTTGCGCCCGTGATCAAAGCGGCGGCTTCACGCAGCGAGAACATGCTCATTCGCCACCTCCGCGTGCTTGCGTCGCGCGCGCGGCCAGCGCGAGGCGAGCGTGATCCTGATCGGAGAAAGCGCGTTTCTTGCCCATGATTTCCTGTGTTGCTTCGTGCCCCTTGCCGGCCAGCACGATGACGTCTTCGCGCGCGGCGCTGCGGATCGCTTGCAGGATCGCGCTCGCGCGGTCCTCGATACGGCGCGCTTTCGACGCGTCTTTCATGCCCGCCGCGATCTGCTCGATGATCGATTGCGGATCTTCGCTGCGCGGGTTGTCGCTGGTCACCACGACGCCGTCGGCGATCTTCTCGGCGATCGCGCCCATCAGCGGACGCTTGGTCGCGTCGCGGTCGCCGCCGCAGCCGAACATGCAGATCAGTTCGCCGCCGCGCGCGGTTGCCATCGGGCGCAGCGCTTCGAGTGTCTTTTCCAGTGCGTCCGGCGTGTGCGCGTAATCGATCACGACGAGCGGCTCGTCGTTCTGCAAGCGGCCGCCCAGACGCTGCATGCGGCCGTTCACCGACTCAAGCTTCGCCAGTTCGGCCAGTGCGGCGTCGAACGGCACGTCGGCGGCGAGCAATGCGCCCAGCACGCCGAGCAGATTGCTCACGTTGAAGGCGCCGAGCGTTTGCACTTCGACGTCGCCATCGCCCCAGTCGGAAGTGCTCAAATGGAAAGCGGTGCCCGTTGCCGTTGCGCGCACATTCGAGGCGAGCAGCAACGCGTCGGCTTGCGGCGCGTCTTGCAGCGTGTCGTCTAGCCCATAAGCGATCGTGCGTGCATGGCCTTGCGTGCTGGCGAGCAAACGACGGCCCGCCGCATCGTCGCGGTTGATCACGGCCGCGCGTAGTTCCGGCCAGGCGAAGAGACGCGCCTTGGCGGCTTCGTAGGCTTCGAACGTGTGGTGATAGTCGAGATGGTCCTGCGTGAGATTCGTGAACACGGCGATGTCGAACGCCGTGCCGTTCACGCGCCCCTGATGCAGCGCGTGCGACGACACTTCCATCGCCACCGCCTGCGCGCCCGCGTCGCGCAAGTGCGCGAGACTGCGTTGCAGTTGCGGTGCGTCGGGCGTGGTGAAGCCGGTGTGCACGAGGTGGCCCGGCAAACCGGTGCCGAGCGTGCCGATGATCGCGCAGCGCGTGCCGAGCGCCGTCAGCGCCGCCGAGATCCACTGGCTGCACGAGGTCTTGCCGTTCGTGCCGGTGATGCCGACCGTCAGCATGCCGTCGCTCGGATCGTTGTACCAGCCGCTCGCGATCGAACCCGCGAGCTCGTTCAACGCCGGCACGGCCAGCGTGTTCGACGGATCGATCGCGCCGCTGAAGCCTTCAGGCTGAACCAGCACGGCGGCGGCGCCGCGTTCGATCGCGCCGTCAATGAACGGGCGGTTGTCAGCGCCGTCCACCGCATAGGCGAAAAACGCGTCGCCGGCCGCGAGCGAGCGCGTGTCGGCGTGCAGATGCGCGCCTGGTTGCACGCGCGCGTGCAACCAGGCGAGGGCGTCGGCGATCTGCCGCTGCGCGGGATGCTTCTGCCGCAACATGCTCATCGCACGACTCCCGGGTGGCTTTTCGCGTTCGCGGAAATCGTCATCTTCTTCGCGCCGGCGCTGGTGGAAAGCTTCTTGACCGTGGCAGGCGTAGCCGGCGCGGTCGGCGCGGCCGGGGCCGAATCGTCGGACACCACCATTTGCTTGACCGGCATGTCCGGCGGCACATTCAACGAGCGCAACGTATCGCCGACGATGCTCGAAAACACCGGGCCCGACACCTGACCGCCGAAGTGGCTGCCCGCCGTCGGTTCATCGACTGAGACGGCCACGACGATGCGCGGGTTCGGCATCGGCGCCATGCCGACGAACGAAGCGCGATATTTGGAGTGGTCGTAGCCGTGTGCGCCGTGCTTGTATGCCGTACCGCTCTTGCCGCCGACGCGATAGCCGGGCACTGCCGCATCCGGCGACGTGCCGCCCGGCGCCGTGACGGTTTCGAGCATGGCGCGCACCTGGCGAGCGGTGGTCGGCGCGAAGATCTGCGGACCGGTGGCCGGCTGATCGCCAGGCGTGCGGAAAATCGACACCGGCATGATCTCGCCGTCATGCGCGATCGCGGTGTAAGCGCGGCCCAACTGGAACAGCGACACCGACAGGCCATAGCCATACGACATGGTCGCCTGTTCGATGCGGCGCCAGCTCTTCCACGGACGCAGACGGCCCGCCGCCGCGCCCGGGAAACCGACCTTCGGCGCCTGGCCGAGACCGATGCTGGTGTACATGTTCCACATCTCTTCGGGCTTGAGCTGCATGGCGATCTTCGTCGCGCCGATGTTGCTCGACTTCTGGATCACGCCGCCCACCGTCAGCACGCCGAACGCGCTGTCGTCGGTAATCGGCGCACCGTCAAGCACGAAACGGCCGCCGCCTGTATCAACCAGTGTAGTCGGCGTGACGCGGTGCAGATCGAGCGCGAGCGAGACCGTGAACGGCTTCATGATCGAGCCGGGCTCGAACGTGTCGGTCAGGATGCGGTTGCGCAACTGGTCGCCGGTCAGGTGTGAACGGTCGTTCGGGTTGTACGTCGGGTAATTGACGAGCGCCAGCACTTCACCGGTGCGCACGTCGATTACCATCGCCGCGCCGGCCTTCGCCTTGAATTTCTCGACTGCCGCCTTCAGGTTCGTATAGGCGATGTACTGAATCTTGCTGTCGATCGAGAGATCCACGTCCTGGCCGTTGTGTGGCACGACCTGCTCGTCCACGTCCTCGATGATGTGGCCCATGCGGTCCTTGATCACGCGGCGGCTGCCCGACATGCCGGCGAGCAGCTTCTGGTCGCCGAGTTCGACGCCTTCCTGGCCTTCGTCTTCCACATTGGTGAAGCCGATCAGGTGAGCCGTGATCTCGCCTTCCGGATAGAAGCGCTTGTACTCGTCGCGCGCGTAAATGCCGGGGATGTCCAGCGCGGTGACTTTCGCGGCAACGTCCACCGGCACCTGGCGCTTCACGTAGACGAAGTTCTTGTCTTCCGAGAGCTTGGCGCGCAGTTCCTTGTTGGTCATGCCGAGCAGCTTGCCGAGCGACGTCAGCTTGTCCGCGCCGAGGTCGTCCGGCACCGATTCGGGAATCGCCCAGATCGCGCGCACCGGCAGACTCGTGGCGAGCACGAGACCATTGCGGTCGAGAATCTTGCCGCGCGTGGCCGGCAGTTCGAGCCGGCGCTGATAGCGGATTTCACCCTGCTTCTGATAGAACGCGTTGCCCGGGCCCTGGATCCAGAACGCGCGCGCGGTGAGCGCGACGAACGCCATGAACAGCAGGAACACGACGAGTTTCGAACGCCACATCGGCAGGCGCACCGACAGGATCGGATTGGCCGAGAAAGCTACGCTCTTGCGAGCCGACGATTTTTTCATCGCACGCCTCCGCGACGGGTCGCCGCCGGCGCCGATGCCGGGCCGGAAGTCGGAATCGGTGCGTCTTCGGCCTTCACCGCGCCCGGATCGAGCGTGAGGTACTGGGTGCGGCCGGTGGTGACCGATTGCATCTTCAGGGAATCAGTGGCGATATTCTCGATGCGCGACGTTTTCGACAGCGCACTCTGCTGATATTGAAGTTGCGAATAATCCTGCTGCAGCTGACGCTCCTGCGATTGAGCGCGCTGCAACTGGATGAAGATCTGACGCTGCTGATTGGTAGCGTTGACGACAGACAAGGCGCAGCCCATCACGATGATCAGCAGGAAGATATTGAGGCGGTTCATGGTGCGATCCGCTCCGCCACACGCATCACGGCAGAACGGGCGCGCGGGTTCGCGGCGACTTCAGCGTCGCTCGCGAACACGCGGCCGATGATTTTGAGCGGAGGGCTCGGCAGATCGACGGCGCGAATCGGCAGACGGCGATCCACCGCAGGCGTACTCGCGTGCGCCTGCATGAATCGCTTGACGATCCGGTCCTCGAGCGAATGAAAGCTGATGACCACCAGCCGCCCCCCTTGCTCCAACAGCGACAACGCTGCTTCTAAAACGACTTGCAGCTCCGCAAGCTCTTGATTGATGTGAATCCGTATAGCTTGAAAGGTGCGGGTTGCCGGATCCTTGCCCTTCTCACGGGTTTTGACGACGTTAGCCACGATTTTGGCAAGCTCGCCCGTGCTGACGAGAGGCCCAAGACGGTCGGACTCTGCCCGGCGAGCAACAAGCGCCTTTGCAATCTGAAAAGCAAACCGTTCTTCCCCATAATCTCGTATCACCTCCGTCAATTCCTGCACCGTGGCCCGCGCCAGCCAGTCAGCCGCGGATTCGCCGCGCGTCGGGTCCATCCGCATGTCGAGCGGGCCGTCGGCGCGGAAGCTGAAGCCCCGCTCCGGATCGTCGACTTGCGGCGACGACACGCCCAGATCCAGCAAAACACCCGACACCCGTCCTACGCCGCGCTCCGCAATCGCGGTGCGCAGTGAAGCAAAACTCTCGTGCACGATGCCAAAGCGCGGATCGGCAATCTGCTGCGCCGTGGCGATGGCGAGCGGATCTTTGTCGAAAGCGATCAGACGCCCGCCTTCACCCAGCTTCTCCAGCACCAGGCGGCTATGACCGCCGCGCCCGAACGTGCCGTCCACATACACGCCGTCCGCGCGTGTGACCAGCGCTTGAACCGCTTCTTCCAACAGCACCGTGCGATGCTGCAATTCGTTTCCCATCGCAGGTGCCATATATGTAAACCGCGATCAGAACGTGAAATCTTTTAACGCGTCGGGCATGCCCTCGGCCATTGCCGCCTGTTCCTTCGCGGCGTATGTTTGTGCATCCCACAACTCGAAGTGACGACCCATGCCGAGCAAGGTCACTTCTTTTTCCAGCCCACCAGCCGTGCGCAATTCCGGCGACACGAGCACGCGCCCTGCACCGTCCATTTCAACGTCCATTGCGTTGCCGAGAAAAATGCGCTTCCACCAGGTCGCGTTCATAGGCAGCTTGTCGACCTTGTCGCGAAAGATCTCCCACTCGGGGCGCGGAAAGAGCAACAGGCAGCCGTCCGGGTGCTTGGTGATCGTCACCCGGCCCTCTGCCTGTGTCTGCAGCGCATCCCGATATCGAGAGGGAATAGACATCCGCCCTTTCGCATCGAGCGTCAGCGCCGACGCCCCTTGGAACACTTCGCTCTCCCCTGCGGCGCTTTTGCGCCGGCTACCCGATCCGTGAAAATCTACCCGAAACCGTTTGTGAGATCACACAAAAATACACTTTCTCACACTGTCTCCCACTTTAGAGGAACGCTAAACAGGGGTCAAGGGAGATGCGTGCTTTTCCGGCGAATTTTGTTTGTTAGAACAAGGACTTAGCGCGACTCCTTCACGTCAGGCATAAAACGGAAAACCGTTATAAATGAATGAGCTAGTGCAACTTGTGAAGGTGTTACGTGAAAAGTGCGGGGGAAAGGCGCGGAATGAAAGAGATCGTTAAGCGGGATCGGCAGGTATGGGATGGCGTTTCCGGGTACTTCGGGCGGACGGCGCGCGAGGCGCCGTCCCACTTTCGAGAGGTGCGTGAACGGCGGGCTTTAACTTATATGTAATAGGCGGTGCGCGTCATGACTTTCGACACGGCGCGCATCAATGCGCGCGCGGGAAACGGCAGTTCGAGGCCGCCGGCCTCCATCGCCGCCTTGCCATGCTCTGCTTCGTCCACGCGCATCTGTTCGACGATCGCACGCGACTCGTGGTCGGCGGCCGGCAACTCGTCCAGATGACTGTCGAGATGCTGCTCCACCTGGCGCTCGGTTTCGGCCATAAAGCCGAGGCTGACGCGGTCGCCCATACGCCCTGCCGCGAGGCCGATTGCGAGCGCGCCGGTGTACCAGAGCGGATTCAACAGACTGGGACGCGAGTCGAGCGCTTCGAGACGTTTGGAAGTCCACGCGAGATGATCTTCTTCCTCGATCGCGGCGCGATTGAACACAGCCCGCAAGGAAGGCGATTTGGTTGCGAGTTTCTGAGCCTGATAGAGCGCCTGGGCGCAGACCTCGCCGACGTGGTTCACGCGCATCAATCCAGCCGCGTGCGCACGCTCCGCCGGTGAGAGTTCGGGCGCCGGTTCCGTCACCGTAGATTCTTGCGGAACCGGCAACGGACGACTCATCCGCGACACGCCGGTCATTGAGCGTAAACCCCGATCAAACTCGCTAATCAACTCGTCCAGAAACATTCAGCACTCCCTCATTCGACAGCCGCCTCACCGATCCGCCAAGGCCGCTCAACAAGGCTTTGCGGCGCAAATCCGGCTTCACGGAAACCTTCAAACCGCATGACTCGAGCGGCCAATCTCCGATTCTAGACCATGTTGCGTAAACGAAACAGGAGCGTTCCCGCCCCGCTCCTTTTTCTTTGTGCCATGTATGCCTTTTGTTACATTACGTGCAACTTCTCGCGAAGTTGGACAAGCAAGGCCTCAACGCTAGATAAATATTCCGCCTTGTACAAAAGATTCGTAATCCTTGGAGATCATTCGATGAAAAAGTCGCTTCTCGCTCTCGCAGCACTGGGCGCATTCGCAGGCGTCGCACATGCTCAGAGCAGCGTGACCCTGTACGGTATCATTGACGAAGGCTTCAACATCAACACCAACTCGGGTGGCAAGCACCTGTACAACCTGTCCAGCGGCGTTCTGCAAGGTTCGCGTTTCGGCCTGCGCGGCACGGAAGATCTGGGCGGCGGTCTGAAGGCAATCTTCGTGTTGGAAAACGGCTTTGACGTGAACAACGGCAAGCTGGGTCAAGGCGGCCTGATGTTCGGTCGTCAAGCTTACGTCGGCCTGTCGAGCCAGTTCGGTACGGTCACGCTGGGTCGTCAGTACGACTCCGTCGTCGACTACGTCGGTCCGCTGGAAGCAGGCGACCAGTGGGGCGGCTACATCGCTGCTCACCCGGGCGACATCGACAACTTCAACAACGCGTACCGCACCAACAACACGGTCAAGTACACGAGCGCAAACTACGGCGGCCTGACGTTCGGCGGCACGTACAGCTTCGGCGGCATCGCCGGCAACGTCACGTCGAACCAGATCTGGTCGTTGGGCGCTGGCTACAACAACGGTCCCCTCGTCTTGGGCGTTGGTTACTTGAACGCACGCAGCCCGGCAGCTTCGGGTGGCCTGTTCAACAACGGCGGCACGGCTGCAGCACCGGCTGCTGCTGTGACGTCGCCGGTCTACGCTGGCTTCTCGTCGGCTAACACGTACCAGGTGATCGGTGCAGGCGGCGCATACACGTTCGGCGCAGCAACGGTTGGCCTGACGTACTCGAACATCCGCTTCGGCAACCTCGGCGCTTCGTTCGCATCGCCGTTCAAGGGCCAGTCGGCTACGTTCAACAACGCGGAAGTCAACTTCAAGTATCAGTTGACCCCGGCGTTGCTGGTCGGCGCAGCGTATGACTACACGCGCGGCGCAGAAATCAACGGCAATTCGCGCGCTCAGTACCACCAAGGCGCGATTGGCGTGGACTACTTCCTGTCCAAGCGTACCGACGTGTACGTGACGGGTGTGTACCAACACGCTCTGGGCGACACGGTCACCGCTGGTGGCGCTGTGGTCGACGCAACGGCAGGCATCAACGGCCTGACCGGTTCGTCGAACCAGAACCAGTTCACGGCTCGCGTCGGCATCCGCCACAAGTTCTAATAAGTCGTAAAAAAGCAGTTTGCCTCAAAGGCGCCTTCGGGCGCCTTTTTTTATGGCGCGCGCTGTCGGCGGGTTTTCGCGGTGGCCGAAAAGAAAAGGCCCGGCAGACTTTCGTCTGCTGGGCCTTTTTCGCTTACTCGCTACTTCGTGACGGCTTCGTGCGTGATCAGCGTGTGATCCGCCTATGCCCGCCCGTCGCGCAACTCGCGGCGCAGAATCTTGCCGACGTTGCTCTTCGGCAGTTCAGTGCGGAATTCGACGATTTTCGGCCGCTTGTACCCGGTCAGCTGCTGCTTGCAGTACGCGAAGATGTCGGCATCGGTGAGCGCCTGGTCCTTCTTCACGACGAACAGCTTTACGGCTTCGCCCGAATGCTGGTCCGGCACGCCCACCGCCGCGACTTCGAACACGCCCGGCAGCTTGGCGACCACGTCTTCGATTTCATTCGGATAGACGTTGAAACCGGACACCAGAATCATGTCCTTCTTACGGTCGACGATCTTGACGAAACCGCCGTCGTTCATGAAGCCGACATCGCCTGATTTGAAGAAGCCGTCCGGCGTCATCACTTTCGCGGTTTCGTCGGGACGGTTCCAGTAGCCCGCCATCACCTGCGGGCCGCGGATGCAAATTTCGCCCGGCTGGCCGAGCGGCACTTCGTTGCCTTCGTCGTCACGAATCGAGATTTCTGTCGACGGCAACGGCAAGCCGATCGTCCCGCTGTATTCGGTGACGGTGACCGGATTACAGGTCACGCACGGCGACGTTTCCGACAGCCCGTATCCTTCGATGATCGGCGTATGCGTCTGCTCGTACCAGCGCTTGGCGACGGCTTCCTGCACCGCCATGCCACCGCCGTTCGCGGCGATCAGCTTCGAAAAATCGAGCTTGTGGAAATCCGGGCTATTCAACAACGCGTTGTACAGCGTGTTGACGGCGGGAATCGTCGTGATCGGATAGCCTTCCAGCGCTTTGATCATGCCGGGAATGTCACGCGGATTCGGAATGAGCACGCCGAGGCCGCCGGTACGGATTGTCAGCAGTCCGCACACGGTCAGCGCGAACACGTGATACAGCGGCAACGCGACGACGGTGACGAACTGATCGAGATCCGTGCGATTTGCGCGAACCGGATCGAGCCAAATCTCCGACTGCAGCACATTGGCGATCAGGTTCCGATGCAGCAGCGTCGCGCCCTTGGCCACGCCCGTCGTTCCACCGGTGTACTGCAAAAAAGCGACGTCTTCAGGTCCTTGCTGGACCGGCTTGAAATTCTGGCGCGCGCCTTCCGCGATCGCGGTGTTGAATTTGACGTGCCCCGGCAGACTCCAGGCCGGCACCATCTTCTTCACCTTGCGTACGACGAAATTCACCAGCGTGCCCTTGATCCCCATCAGGTCGCCCATTGCGGCCACGACGACATGCTTGATCGAGGTGTTGCGTACGATCGCCTGCAGCGTGACCGCAAAGTTCTCGAGCAGAATGATCGCTTCCGCGCCGCTGTCCTTGAGCTGATGCTCGAGCTCGCGTGGGGTGTAAAGCGGGTTCACGTTCACTACCACATAGCCCGCGCGCAAAATGGCTGCAATCGCCACCGGATACTGCAGCACGTTCGGCATCATGATCGCGATGCGCGCGCCGCGGACAAGGCCCTTGGACTGAAACCACGCAGCGAGCTTGCGCGAAAGCGCGTCGAGCTCGCCGTAGCTGATCTCCTTGCCCATGCAGACGAATGCCGGTTTGGCGCGATGGTCGCGGAAGGCTTCTTCGAGCAGTTGTCCCACCGACGAATAGCGGCTTGGGTCGATCTCTGCGGGAACGCCGGGCGGATAAGATTTCAGCCAGATTTTGTCCATGCAGCGTCTCCTCCTTTATTTTCGAATGGTCGTGCTAAAAACGCATCGTAGCATGGGCACCCCGTTGCTATTCGCGAAAAGCGGCTTGGTTAGACTGCAGCCTCGAACCCGTGAAAAACGAGCGTTGCGGGATGCTTGAGCGGGTTTCAGACGCGCTCGACTTCGACCAGGCAGTCGTAGAAAGTTGCCGATCCGCCCAGGTCGGTGAGCGCCTGGCTGGTGAGCTGATTGGCGTTGCGGCCGTCGGGCGCGAGCTTCTTCCACCAGATCGACAGGCCGACGACGAGCCCTTCGCGTGCTTTATCGGTGACGCGTACGCGTGCCTGCATCGAACCGCGATCGTTGAAGATGCGCACCTGATCGCCGTCGACGATGTCGCGTACTTGTGCGTCGGCCGGATGCATGTCGAGATGCGGCTCCCCTTCCGTCGAACGCAGACTTTCGATGTTCACGAAGGTGCTGTTCAGGAAGTTGCGGGCCGGCGGCGAGATCATGGCAAGCGGGTAGCGGGCGGCGAGTTCCGGTGCGCCGTCGGCGGATTCGTAAGGCGGCAGATAGTCCGGGAGCGGGTCGAGTTCCTGCTGCGCGAGGCGCTCGCTGTAGAACTCGCATTTGCCGGACGGCGTTCGGAAACCGCCTTCGGCGAAAGGCGCGTCGGGCAGATTCAGCTGGGCCCAGCCACTTTGCTTCAACGTCTGCCAGTCCACACCTTCGAGCGTCTTGTCTTCCCAGCGGAACGCGGCCTGCGCGACGGTCTCGTCGCTCTCGAACAGCGCCGGTTCGTCGAGTCCCATATGGCGCGCAAATCCGCGAAAAATCTCTGTGTTCGGGAGTGCGTCGCCGACGGGTGCGATTGCCGGCAGGTTGACCATCAGGTGCGTATGACCGTACGACTTGTGGACGTCGAGGTGTTCCAGTTGGGTCGTCGCAGGCAGGAGCAGATCGGCGTAGTCGGCGGTGTCGGTCTGGAAATGCTCTAGCACGATGGTGAACAGATCTTCACGCGCGAAACCCGCGGCGACTCGCTCGGAATCCGGCGCGACAGCCACGGGATTCGAGTTATAAACGACGATCGCTTCGACTTTAGGGCCGAACGTGGCGTCGCCCTGGTGCAGCAACGCGTCGCCGATCGCATTCATATTGATGACACGGCTTACTTTCGACGGCCACCCGGGCATCAGGTCCGGACGCTGCAACGCATGCGAGTCGACCGGGGCCCAACTGCCCGAAGACAGCAGCACGCCACCCGCTCTCTCGCGCCATGCACCCGTCAACGACGGCAGGCAAGCGATGGCACGCACGGCATTGCCGCCGCCACGCACCCGTTGCAGGCCGTAGTTCATGCGGATCGCAGCCTTTTTCGTGCCACCGTAAAGTCGCGCAAGATCGACGATAACGTGCTCATCAACGCCGCAAATTTCGGCGACACGCGACGGCGGATAGCTGAGCGCGCGGGCCTTCAGCTTTTCAAAACCTAGTGTGTGGGCCTCGATGTATGCGTGATCGAGCAGATTTTCCGTGATCAACACATTCATCATGCCGAGCGCCAAGGCACCGTCGGTGCCGGGTTTCAGGGCAATATGCTGATGGCATTTTTCGGCGGTCAGCGAGCGGTACGGATCGATCGCGATCAGCCGTGCGCCGCGGCGTTTGGCGTGTTGGGCACGCGTCCAGAAATGCAGGTTCGACGCGATGGGATTGGAGCCCCAGATGAGGATGACTTCGCTCTCGTCGAAAAACTCGGTGAGCATGCCAATGTTCGCGCCATAGGTGTACTTCAACCCGGCGGCGCCCGCGGCCGCGCAGATCGTACGGTCCAGTTGCGATGCGCCGAGCTTGTGAAAAAATCGCTGCGCAATGCTGTCGCCCTGAATCAAACCCATCGTGCCGGCATAGCTGTAGGGGACGATCGCTTCCGGCGCGCGGCGCGCAATCTCCGAAAGCCGGCGGGCAGCGAACTGGAACGCCTCGTCCCAGCTGATCGGCTCAAAACGGCCCTCGCCTTTACGGCCGACGCGCTTCATCGGAGTCGTCAATCTTTGTGGATGATGCACACGCTCCGCATAGCGGCTGACCTTCGTGCACAGCGCGCCTTGCGTCGGGGGATGCTCGGGATCAGCGACGACCTTGATCGCGCGCCCGGCCTCGACCGTCACATGCATCGCGCAGGTGTCGGGGCAGTCATGCGGGCATACGGCGCGGGCGAGTTCAGTCGGAGCATTCATCGGCGATCCGTTCAATGGGGCGGTGAGCGGTGGAGCAATGCGGGATTCTATTACGGCAATTGCTGCTTGGCCTGCGTGGTGCCGCCAAAAAGGCCTTCGGCGTAGAATCGGTTATTACCGTGCCCGGGCCAATGGGGCCCCGAGCGATTCCACGCAAGCCAAAGCACAGACGCGTCACCACTACATCATGAAACTGATCCCCGAAATTCAAGCCGCTCACGGCGAAATTCAGACCCTTCGACGAACCATCCACGCCCACCCAGAACTGCGTTACGAAGAAACGGCGACGGCCGATCTGGTGGCACGAACCCTCGAGTCCTGGGGTATCGAAACTCATCGAGGGTTGGGCAAAACCGGCGTCGTCGGCGTATTGAAACGCGGCAATGGTTCACGCTCGATTGGCCTGCGGGCCGACATGGATGCGCTGCCGATACAGGAGATGAACAGCTTCGACCATCGGTCGAAAAACGACGGCAAGATGCACGCGTGCGGCCATGACGGACATACGGCGATGCTTCTCGGTGCCGCGCGGCACCTGGTCAAACACGGCGAATTTGATGGCACGATCGTGTTCATTTTCCAGCCCGCCGAAGAAGGGGGCGCTGGTGCGCAGGCCATGATCGACGACGGCTTGTTCGTGAAATTTCCGGTCGATGCAGTATTCGGCATCCATAACTGGCCGGGCATGCCGGCGGGGCAGTTCGGCGTGACTGAAGGGCCAATCATGGCGTCGAGCAACGAATTTCACATTGAAATCAAGGGCGTAGGTTCGCACGCTGCGCTACCGCACAACGGCCGCGATCCCGTCTTCACTGCAGTGCAGATTGCGAACGGACTGCAGAGCATCATCACGCGGAACAAGAAGCCGCTCGACACAGCAGTGTTGTCGATCACCCAGATTCACGCCGGCGACGCAGTCAATGTCGTTCCGAACAACGCGTGGATCGCCGGCACGGTGCGGACGTTTACAACCGATACGCTTGATCTGATCGAAGCGCGCATGCGCAAAATCGCGGAGAGCACGGCCGAAGCCTACGATTGCTCGGTCGATATTCAATTCCACCGAAACTACCCGCCGACGATCAACAGCAGCGAAGAGGCGCGCTTTGCGGCGACAGTGATGAAGGAAATCGTCGGTCCGGAAAATGTCGACGATGCGGTTGAACCGACGATGGGTGCAGAGGACTTCTCTTTCATGTTGCTTGCCAAACCGGGCTGCTACGCGTTTTTGGGTAATGGCGACGGCGGGCACCGTGATTCAGGCCATGGCGCAGGTCCGTGCATGCTGCATAACGCGAGCTATGACTTCAACGACGAGTTGCTGCCGATCGGCTCGACGTACTGGGTACGGCTGGCTCAGCGGTTTCTCGCGCAAGACAAATAGAGTTCGTCCGAGGAGGCTGGCGGCGGTGATTGGTTCATCGCCCCTGTTGTTTCGTCGCGTTAGGGATGAGTGACGTTTCTTGGCGCTTGCACGCTCGCTCGAGCGCGAACGCGGACGCGCTGCGGATGGGGGATTGAGGGCGGTTTTCCCGTTCGTTCTTCGGGCGTTTTTCCGTCGCC
>NZ_JARESS010000042.1:0-75380 GCF_046027915.1 Paraburkholderia sp. RL17-347-BIC-D | reverse complement strand
GGGCTTAAGTTGAGAGCATTGCTGTGCGGGGCGGCACCTACTTTCTTTGTTGCCGCAAAGAAAGTAGGCAAAGAAAGCGGCTCAAACCGCTAGCTCATAAGCGGGTCCCTCGCGCAGTCGCGATAGTGGTGCATCTGGAATCTGTGTCCTCGCGCATTCCTCGTTAGTGGCAAGGCCGTCATTCTTCCGGCAGCGCTGCGCGCGCCGAAGCGGTTGTTCAATGAACACTGGCTGCGTCTTTGCGGATGCGGTTCTCGGGGTCTTGAGTATTAGCGCCATCCCGTCGCCGATGCGCCTGTCTTCGCTTAAGCGGCGCAGTTCTTCGCTCACTCATGCTTAGGATAACGTTCTAGCTTATGCCGACGGCCAAGAACTGTTCGTGACAATCCCCATGTGTCATCAGGGCCGAATCGTCATGGGGGTCGCCAATCGCACCACTTCGCGGCTCGCCGATGCCGCATTGAAAGAGCAAATGACGATCGCCATCAACTCCGGAGACGACAGCTGGCGACGAATAGGAATTCTGGTCTCAGAACGAAATAACCGCTTCGCACGCGGCATGAATGCCGCGCGATTCGTTGGCAGAAATCGAGCAGGCGCGCACATACCGCCATATAGAATGAAACCAATAGCCCAGCAACGTGCGACTTGAAGTACCGTGACGGCGCGCGCAGCGCCGCCGGAAGAATGACGGCCTTGTCACTAACGAGGAATGCGCGAGGACACAGATTCCAGATGCACCACTATCGCGACTGCGCGAGGGACCCGCTTATGAGCTAGCGGTTTGAGCCGCTTTCTCTTGCCTACTTCTCTTTGCGGCGGCAAAGAGAAGTAGGTGCCGCCCCGCACAGGGGCAACGCTAATAGACCACTAACAACACAAGGAAAGGCCAACACCCCAAAAAGCACAGCCAAAAAAACCACCGCACAGGCCCAAACCCCTGCCCATTCACCGCACCGCCGACTTCCCCCCATCCGCCACCGGCCCCTCATCCTCAGCTGCCGCATCGCGAGTCTCAGGCATTGCCGCCCACACCAGCAAAACAGCCAACGCTCCAGCCGCGGCCAATCCAAAAAAGCTCACGGCATTGCCAAAGCGATCGGCGACGAAACCCGCAGCGGTAGTACTCAACGTAGCCCCGATCCCAGCCGCCAACCCGAACAATCCAATACAAAGGTTATAACGCCCCTTACCACCAGCCACATCGGCGGCAATCAACGGCAGCATCACGCCAAACACCGCAGCACTCAACCCATCGAGCATCTGCACCGGCACGAGCAAATAAGGGCTGCTGATCCCGGCAAACAACAACGCCCGTATCGGCAACGCCGAAAACCCGAGCAGCAGAATCGGCCGACGTCCCCATCGCTCGGCCGAGCGTCCGACCCACGGCGACATCATCGCCACGATCGCCTGCGGCACGATGATGCACGCGGCAATCACGAGCTGCACGTTGTCACCCATGCCGGCCGTCACTTCGCCGGCGGCGAGATTGAGCATCGCCGCGTTCGACAAATGGAACAGCACGATACACGCCGCGAACAACAGCATCCGCTTGTCGCGCAGCAATTCGCGCAGACTCTCGCGCCGCTCGATCTGCTGCGGCGTCGGCGCGGACTTCGGTAGTTCGACGGTGTCGGTGCGCTGGATCATTGTCAGCGCGAAGAGCGCGGGCACGGCGAGCGCAGCGGTCAGCCAGAACACCGCCCGCGGCGAATAGTATTCGCCGAACACGCCCATCAGACCGGCCGCGACCGCGCTGCCGATCGACGCCCAGCGCGCATTGCGCCCCAACCGATCGCCGAGATTCGCTCGCCCCACCAGCGCGAACGAGATCGCGGCGAGCGCCGGCGTCAGCATGCAGCTCGCGAAGCCGTGGAAGACTTCGGCGGCGATCACCGGCAGCACCGTCGGGCTGACGGCCAGCAGCACCGCGCTCAGGATGATCGCGATGATTGCCCAGGCCGCCGCCCCTTTCTTGTTGCGCAAGGCATCGACGGCGGCGCCGCCGGGCACCTGGCTCACCATCGCGCTGATGGTGCCCACGGAGAGCGCCATGCCGATCTCGCCCTGCGTCCATTTATGCGAGGCGAGATAGGACGCGATGAACGGTCCAAAACCCGTCTGCACATTGGCGACGAAAAAATTCAGCCAATCGAGCGCGCGCAAGCTGCGCGCCGTTACCAGAGTGCGGCCTATCATCGGGCCGCCCGTGCGTTGGAAACCGCCGTGGACGTGGCCGCGGCAGCCGGCGCCGCAACAGCGGCGGGTGCGGAAGCAGGAGCGGGCGCAGGCGCGGGCGGTGGCGCCGGCGACACCGCGCGTATCGGTTTGTCGCTGGCGTATGGCGGTGTCGCGTTGATCTGCGCATCGCTCAAATCCATCAGCGGATGCAGCTCCTTGTCCTTCGTCACGAAGCGCAGCGCCGACCAGTTGGCGGCAATCGTGCGCCGTTCGGTGCTGACCATGCCGTTGACGTCGAGCACGACCGCCTGCGGCTGCGCGTTGGCGTCGATCAATACATCGATCACGCGGCCGACCTTGGCGCCGTTCGAGCGCTCGACGGTTGCGTCGATCAGCGGCAACTGCACGGCAACCGAGGCGGCTTTGGCCGCGTTCGCCGGGACCGCGGCAGCATTCAGTGTGATGGGGGCGGCCTTCGCCGTTGGCGTGAAGCGGAACGCGCTCCACGGGAAGTTCACCTTGCGGTCGCCGACACCCAGGAAGCCTTGCAGGTTCACGACCATCTCACGCGGCTTGCCGCCGGCGTCGGCGATCAGATCGACCGCGCGTCCGACCACTTTGCCGTCGGGCTTCTGCACTTCGCTATCGAGCAGCGCGCGCGCCTCGTTGCGCTCGATGGTGCGCAGCACGATCAGCGGCGGGGGCGGCGGAGGGGGCGGCGGAGGCGCCGTGACAACAGGCGGCGGGGGCTCAACCTTGTGCGGCTTGACGACCGGCTTCTTCGGCTTTCTCGATTGCTCGGGTTCGGCCGCTTCGGTCTCGACCGGTTCGGGCGCGGACGCGGCCACCGGCGCGCTGGCCGGCTCGACGGGCATCACCGTGGCGTCGACGATCGGCGCCTGCTGCGGGCCCCACAGCAGGCTGCAACCGGACAGCGCGAACAGCGCGAACACAGCAAGAATCAAGAGACGCCAGGCAGGACGCGAAAAACCGCCGCTCATCAAGAAGGACTCCATGGGCCGGTGCGGACGGGCGCAGTGAGCCGCCGCAGTTAAAACAGGTACGGGCCAGAGTGTAACCCGCGACGTCGGGCGGCCCCGGTTTTGCAGGCGATCTGACAGGTTGGCCCAAGCACGGTTCATGCCGCGCTCCGCCGATTCACTGGCTCATCGAAGTCCATTTTCACGCGTGAAAACCCTCAAAACCCTTTCAGATCTTCATGACAAACCGTAGGTGTAAACACGCGGACCGTGAAGCTGGTTTGCCGTCCCCTAAAGGATATAAGCATCGCGACATGTCAGGCATGCCATCCATGCGATGGGAGATATATTTGTGTTGCCCTACATTTCGAGACAGCAAATAAGACCCCAACCCACACTAAACCAACGCAACGAGACGAACCTGATGACGACCGAATCGACGGCCGTTTCAGCACGCTGATAAAGGAGGCACTCATCATGATGGAACCCCACGCCCAACCGATTTCTGAAGTCGGCGCCGAATCATTCGACGGAAAGGGCTTTCTCGACCGCTACTTTGAAATCTCCTCACGCGGCAGTTCGCAGCGTCAGGAGATCGTCGCGGGCATCACGACCTTCCTCGCGATGGTCTATTCCGTGTTCGTCGTGCCGGGCATGTTCGGCAAAGCGGGCTTCGACACCAGCGCGGTGTTCGTCGCCGTGTGTCTGACCACGGCTTTCGGCTCGCTGCTGATGGGCGTGTGGGCGCGCTTGCCGATCGCAATCGGCTGCGCGATTTCGCTGACGGCGTTCACCGCGTTCGGCCTCGTGCTCGGCAAAGGCCTGCATCCGAATGTCGCCCTCGGCGCGGTGTTTCTGATGGGTGTCGTGTTCACCGCGATCTCGGTGACGGGCGTGCGTTCGTGGATTCTGCGCAATCTGCCGACGGGCATCGCGCACGGCACGGGCATCGGCATCGGCCTGTTCCTGCTGCTGATCGCCGCCAACGACGTGGGCCTCGTCGTGAAGAATCCGGGCGCTGGTCTGCCGGTCGCGCTGGGCAATATCACCGCCTTGCCGGCCATCATGTCGGTGGCGGGTCTGGCGGCCATCTTCGGTCTGGTGCGCCGCCGCGTGCCGGGCTCGATCCTGATCGTGATCGTGGCGATTTCGGCGATCGCCTTCGTGATCGATCCGGCCATGTCGTTTCACGGCGTGTTCGCGGTGCCGTCGCTCAGCGCACCGGGTCACGCGTCGCTGATCGGCGCAATGGACATCAAGGGCGCCTTGTCGATGGCGGTTCTGCCCAGCGTGCTGGCTCTCGTGATGACCGCGGTGTTCGACGCCACCGGTACGATTCGCGCCGTCGCTGGACAAGCGGGCCAACTCGATGAAAACGGCCGCATCATCAACGGTGGCCGCGCCCTGACGGCCGACTCGCTGAGCTCGATTTTCTCGGGCCTCCTTGGTGGCGCACCGGCAGCGGCGTATATCGAATCGACGGTCGGCGTGGCGGCAGGCGCGAAGACCGGCATGGCCGCGGCGGTGGTCGGATTGCTGTTCCTCGTGGTGATGTTCTTCTCGCCGCTCGCAGCCCTCGTGCCTTCGTACGCGACGGCGCCCGCGCTGATGTACGTGGGTCTGCTGATGCTCTCGAACGTCAGCAAGCTGCATATGGACGACATGGTGGACTCGATGTCGGGTCTGATGTGCGCGGTGTTCATCGTGCTGACCGCCAACATCGTGACGGGCATCATGCTCGGCTTCGCGACGCTGGTGATCGGCCGCGTGGTCAGCGGCGAGTATCGCAAGCTGAACGTGGGCACGGTTGTGATCGCCGTCGTGCTGGTCGGTTTCTATCTCGGCGGCTGGGCGATCTGATCGTCACGTCATAGGCTCGGGCGTTGCCTGGGTCTCGCCGGGTTGCAGTATCGATCTGTTGAATCTGTGCTGGAAAGCGAGGGCAAAGTGGTGCGATTCTGGCCGCCTTGCTCGAGCCTGTAGTCGGTTGTTCTCCACCTTTGACGCGGCGCGTTGCAGAGGCTATCTGCTGCACGCCGCGTATCTTTTTTGCCGCGCTCCCCCTTTACTTTCCACGCGCTCTACGAAAGCGCGTACCTGTCCTTGACATCATTCGCTGCGTTTCTATACTTAACCTCATGGTTAAGTTTAACGAAGCGCTACTGGATCGCACCTTCGCCGCGCTGTCCGACCCGACACGGCGTGCGTTGCTCGCGCGTCTATCGTCGAAAGATCTGTCGGTCAGCGAACTCGCCGAGCCGTTTGCGATGTCCTTGCCTGCTGTGATGAAACACCTCGACGTGCTGAGCGAGGCGGGTCTCATCACACGCAACAAAACCGGCCGCACGGTGGCGTGCCGCCTGTCCGCCGGGCCGATGGAAGAAGCGATGGCGTGGCTTGGCCGCTATCAGCGCTTCTGGTCCGAATCACTCGATCGTCTTGCCGCTTTCGTCGAAGAGGAACAAGCCCCATGTCCACCCAGCCCAGCCTCACCCTCCAGCGGCGTCTCAACGCCGCGCCCGCCAAAGTCTTCCGCGCCTGGACGGAACCGGCGCAATTCATGACATGGATGCATCCGGACGGCTCGGACGTGGTGCGCGCGGAGCTGGATGTGCGGGTCGACGGGCGTTACGTGATCGTCTATCGCAAGCCGGACGGCAACGAGGTCGAGGTCGGCGGCCGGTATCTGGAGGTGGTGCCCGACCGCAAGCTTGTTTTCACATGGGTGTGGCGCTATAGCCCGGAGCATGAGTCGCAGGTCACGCTGCTGCTGGAACCGGACGGCGACGCCACATGGCTCACGCTCACGCACGAACGTCTCGCCGACGATGCGCAGTGCGAGGATCATCGCCGCGGCTGGACCGACGGGATCGATTCGCTGGAACGCTACGTGGCGTGATGTCGTTTGTATTCGTTAGTCTGCACGACGCAGAGAAGGAGACGCATATGGAACCGCAACACCGTACTGGGTCGAGAGAGGAATGGCTGGCCGCCAGCAGGGCATTGTTAGCCGAAGAAAAGGCGCACATGCGCGCCGGCGACGAACTCGCGCGCAAACGCCGCGCGCTGCCGTGGGTGAAGGTCGACAAGACGTATACCTTCGATACGGCGCAGGGCCGCAAGACGCTGGCCGATCTGTTCGACGGACGCAGCCAGTTGATCGTTTATCACTTCATGCTGGGCGCCGATTGGGAAGAGGGCTGCGTCGGCTGCTCGTTCCTGTCGGATCACATGACCGGGATCGTCACGCATCTCGAACATCACGATGTGTCGTACGTGACGGTGTCGCATGCGCCGCTCGCGAAGATCGAGGGTTTCAAGAAGCGCATGGGCTGGAGTTTCCCGTGGGTGTCGTCGGCCGGCAGCGACTTCAATTTCGACTATCACGCGTCGTTCACGCCCGAACAGTTGGCGAGCAAGAAAGCGTTTTACAACTTCACCGAGCAGGACGTCGGCATCGATGAGCAACACGGCCACAGCGTGTTCTACAAGGACGAGAAGGGCGACGTGTATCACACGTATTCCTGCTATGGGCGCGGCGATGAACGCTTCATCAACACGTATGCGCATCTGGACGTCACGCCGAAGGGCCGCAATGAAGACCGCAGCCTGACCGACTGGGTCAGACATCACGACCGCTATGAAGAGAAGACGCAAGGCGGCTGCGCCGCGTGCGGTTGACGGACCGCGGCGCTAGCTCAGGCTCGCGTTGAAAAGCGGGGACGTCATGCACCTTGGCGTCCCGCTTCGTAAAACAGCGCGAACAGTTCCGACTGTGAATTGACGTTCAGCTTCGTATAGATGTGCTTCTTGTGCGCGCGCACGGTCTCGAACGAGATCGTCAGTTTCTCCGCGATGGCGCGCGTCGAAAATCCACTCAAGGTCAGCATCGCCACTTCCACCTCGCGTGCCGTGAGCGATGCGCGGCCACCCGACGATGCGACCTGTTCGAAGCGCGCGGCGTACGCGGGGGTGTCCGTGGGTGCTAGTGTTTCCGTTGCCGTTTCGGCGCTGGACTCGGTCAGGGCCGACCGCGTCGCATCGAATCCCTCGTATGGCAAGCGCTGTCGCAACAGCGCAATCACCCACGGCGCGCACAGCGCCAGCACGGCCAGATCACGCTCGCCATAGCGATGCGTCGCGCCCAGCGAAAAGGCGAGCGTGTGCCGCGCGTCGATCATGTAGTTGAAGTGCACCTCGTCGCCGACGATATTCTTCCTGAAGTACCGCTGGTAGTAATCGGTCATCGAGAAGTTGTCGGGCGCGACATCGGCCAGCGTGACGAAGCCCGACGCGGGCGTCTCGGTAGCGGCGATATAGAACGGATCGAGTTGATAGAGCGCGGCCAGATAGTCCTGAAACATCGCATCGACGGTGCCGTCCGGCGTCGGCGATTCGGCGCACACGAGCGGCGCTTCACTTGATGTGAAGCGCAACGCGACCCAACTGTCGAAGGCCACATAGCGTTCGAGCGCGCGCGTGAGGCGGGTCCAGAAGTGCGCGCTATCGAGGGCTTCGATAACCGCGCCGATCTCGCGATGAAAGGCCAGATCGCGCCATTCGAGTTCCATGCGTGCTCCGATGAGGGTAACCCAGCAGGGTAATTACGAACAAAAATATGTCTGGTAATAATAGGCCCAACCTGATCGCGCGGCGGCTTAAAACAGCCGCGATTCAACGCGAAGCGAACCGGCATGGACGGCAACTAAATTGCATGGGACCCGAGTCAGCACTGACTCGGGTCGACAGGAGACACAATGCTTCAACTCGAACTGGCACAGATTCCCGTCGTGGATGGCGCCGTGGGCGTCGGCGGCGCGAACGTGCAACGCGTGCTGCAAATCATCGGCCAGCGTTCGGCCGGAACCGATCTGATCGTGTTTCCCGAGACGACGCTGTCGGGCTTTCCGACGCGGCATAACGTCGGCGAAGTGGCGGAAACCATCGACGGTCCTTCGCTCACCGCCGTGCGCCATGCGGCGCGTGAAGCACGCGTGGCGGTGGCGGTGGGCCTCGCCGAGCGCGACGGCAGCCGTTTTTTCAACACCACGGTGCTGGTCGACGAACGCGGCGAGATCGCGCTGCGCTATCGCAAGACGCACTTGTGGGCCTCCGACGTCGGCGTGTTCGAACCGGGCGACCGCTATGAAGTATGCAGCTTCAAGGGCATGACCGTCGGTCTCTTGATCTGTTATGACATCGAATTCCCCGAAACAGCGCGAGCGGTCGCCTCGCTGGACGCCGATCTGCTGATCGTGACCAATGGCAACATGGACCCGTTCGGGCCGGTGCATCGCCGGGCCATCGTGGCGCGCGCCATGGAAAACCAGATGTTTGCGGCGCTCGTCAATCGTATCGGTCCGGGCGACGACAACCTCACGTTTCCCGGCGAATCGGCGCTGATCGATCCGTTCGGCGACGTGGTGTGCGACGCCGGCCAGCAGGAAACCGTGCTGCGCGCGACGCTGGATCGCGCGCGTCTCGAAGGCGCACGCGAACACTACCGTTACCTGCACGACGCGCGCATCGCACTCGATCTCGCCACCGAAGACGGCGCGCAGGGACAACGCGCGCGCGTGATTCGCTCGCGCTGAAGCAAACGCTCAGACAGATAAACGACCGGGCGCGTGCCGCTTTGGCGGCGGCATGCACAAGCCCGGCAAATCAGTAAAGACATCGGCGCGAATCCCGCGCTGCCAGCAAGTCCGATCGATCCGGCTCGACTGGGGCGCGTGCCATGCCGCGCCCGGGGCGACGCCTGTCCATTCGCAAGAGGAGACACCGTATGACTTCATCATCATCCGCCGCTGAACCCACGGCCCCGCGCAGCGCGCATCTGAAGCGCACGCTCGGCCTGCCTTCCGTCCTGCTGTTCGGCCTCGCCTACATGGCGCCGCTGATTGTCTACGGGACGTATGGCGTGCTGGCGAGCGCCAGCCACGATACGGCGGCGCTCGCCTATCTGATTGCCCTGGTGGCGATCGTGTTCACCGCGCTCAGTTACGGCAAGCTTGCGCGGCTTTTCCCGGTGGCAGGCTCGGCCTATACGTACACGCGCAAGAGCTTCAACCCGCATCTCGGCTTCATGATCGGCTGGGCCACCTTGCTCGATTATTTTTTCCTGCCGATGGTGATCTGGCTGATCGGCGCGGCGTATCTGAGCGCCGCTTTTCCGCATGTGCCGAGCTGGATCTGGATCGTCGCTTTCATCGTGCTGACCAGTGCGCTGAACATTCTCGGCATCGAACTCGCAAACCGTTTCAACATCGTGCTGATGGTGGTGCAACTGGCGATCGTCGCGTTGTTCGTCGTGCTGTGCTGCCACTATGTGACGGCGGCCGTCGGACCCGGCGGCCTCATTTCGGCCGAGCCGTTCTTCAAGCCGCACGTGCCGCTCTCCGCGACGATGGCGGGCGCCGCGATCGCCGCGTATTCCTATCTCGGCTTTGATGCTGTCTCGACGTTGACGGAAGAAACCATCGCCCCTGAGAAGACCATGCCACGTGCCATCGTGCTGATCGCGCTGATAGGCGGCGCGATCTTCGTGATCGCGGCATACACGGTGCAGCTCGCGCATCCGGGCGCGGTGTTCAAGGACCCGGATTCGGCGGCCTTCGAAGTCGCGCGCAAAGTGGGCGGCGATATTTTCGTCACGGTGTTTCTGGCGGGCCTGATTCTCGCGCAGTTCGCCTCGGGCATCTCGGCGCAAGCGAGTGTGGGACGTCTGTTGTATGCAATGGGCCGCGACGAAGTGCTGCCCAAGCGCATCTTCGGTTTCGTGCATCCGAAGTTCAAGACGCCGGCGCTGAACATCGCGATCGCGGGCGCCATTGGTCTGGTCGCCTTGAAGCTCGATGTGGCGACTTCGACGTCGTTCATCAACTTCGGTGCGTTCCTTGCGTTCACGGCTGTCAATCTCTGCGTGATCCGCCAGTTCTTCAACGCGAAGGGCAGTGCGAATGCAATGGGCGTGATCGGCGGCCTGCTGTTCCCGCTGGCTGGCGCACTCGCGGACGTCTGGTTGCTGGTGAGTCTGGAGAAGACGGCGCTGGTGCTCGGCGCGGTGTGGTTCGTGTTGGGCTTGTGCTATCTCGGCTGGATCACGCGCTGTTTTCGTCAGGCGCCGCCGGAAGTCGCGGTTTGATGGAACGGCTTGCGCTCATGGATGAGCGTGGCCGTAGTGGGAGTGACGCCGCCGCGCGTGGCGTCACGCTCGAAGCGCTCGTGTTCAAAGCGACATGTCGAAGGCGGGCCTGAGGAACAGTTCGATCGCCATCACGACGAGTCCCATCGCGGCAGCCGACAGCGTCAACGTACCGTATTCGTCGTAGCGTGCATCGTAGAGACACGCCACGACGAAGAGAATCGCCAGCAGATTGGTTAGCCAATCGAAATTCAGCGCCAAAGTCATCGATCAAATCCGGGCTCATGTGCGGCTCGGATTGTCGAATCGCACGATCAGGTGAGCGCGATTCTATCGAGTCGAGCTTACGGATTCGCAACGGCGACGCTTACACTAATTACGCCCTGGAGGGCGCTGCGGGCGCCCCGGAAGAAGTCCTCTCGGGGTGTGCCCTGTAGGGCGCCCCAAAAGAAAATCCCCTCGGCTTACACCGCGGACGAAGTCCGCTCGGGGGACAGCATGTCGTGCTCGATCCAGTCGATCACTGACGTGCGCTTCGGCTGCCACCCCAGCAGCTTGCGCGCGCGCTCGCCGCGTACGCGGCTATTCGAGCCGAGGCCGTACGAGGCCATTTCATAACCCCATTCCTTCTGCGCTTCTGCGAGCGGCCAGTCTTGCGGCGCGCCGAGTTTCATCGCGCGCGCAATCGCGGCGCTCATGTCGCGGAACGATGCTTCGCCGCTTTCGACGAAGTAGAAGGTGCCCGCCGGCGTCTTATCCAACGCGAGGCGATACAGTTCGGCGACATCGTCGATGAACACGTTCGACCAGATGTTGCCGCCGCTGCCCACATGACGCACCACGCCGCTCTTTTGCGCCTGACGCACGAGGCGCGGCAACTGCACACTCGCGCTGCCCGGCACGGCGCCATGACCGTAGATCAGCGTGTTGCACAACACGGCCGAGCGGATGTTCTGCTGCGCGGCATCGAGCACCAGTTGATCGATGGCGACGCGCGCGGCCTTGTCCGCGGTCGGCTCGGGCAGCGCGTCCTCGTGATAGATACGCGCCTGACCCGCTTCGCCGCCCGACGCATCGCCGACGATGCTCGAACCGCTCGTATGCAGAAACGTTTTGCCGGAGCCCGCGAGCCCGTCGATCAGCGCCTTGACCGCGCCTTCATGATCGCTGCTCGCGGCATTGATGACGGCGTCGGCGGCTTGCGCTTCGGCGATCAGCAACGCGTGGTCGTCGAGCGTGCCGATCACGGGTTCGATGCCGAGGCGTTGCAACTCGGCGCTATGGTCGGGGTTGCGGATCAAACCGCGCACGGTATGGCCGGCGCGCGCCAGATGCGCTGCAATCGAACCGCCGATAAAACCGCTTGCACCAGTGATGAAAATCTTCAAGACGTTCTCCTTGATGAGAAACACGATGACATGCACGCAGTATCCGCCGACTTGATTCTCGCAAAAACCGTGTTAGTCTCAAATCAATCTTGATTTGAAATCAACAATGAAAACATCCACCGACGAGTTGCTGGTGTTCGTCACGGTGATCGACAGCGGCTCGATCACCGCGGCTGCGGAGAAATTGGGCCAAACCGTCTCCGGCGTGAGCCGCGCGCTCACGCGCCTCGAAAAGAAACTCGACACTGCGCTGGTGCGGCGCACGACGCGCCGTCTGCAACTCACCGAAGAGGGCGAGACCTTCCTGCAGCGCGCGCGGGCGATTCTGGACGCGATGGAAGAGGCCGAGGAGTCCGTCACGCGCGGACGCGAGCGACCCTCGGGGCGCCTGCGTGTCGATGCGGCGTCGCCCTTCATGCTGCATTGCGTGGCGCCGCATATGACGGCGTTTTCGGCGCAGTATCCGGAGATCAGGCTGGAGCTGACCAGCAATGAACGGATCGTGGATCTGCTGGAGCAGAAGGTGGATATCGCGATCCGTATCGGCGAATTGCAGGATTCGACTTTGCATGCACGCGCCCTCGGCACCAGCAAGCTGAGAGTGCTCGCGAGTCCGGCGTATCTGGCCGAATATGGCGAGCCGAAATCGGTGGAAGCGTTGCGAGAGCATCGGCTGATCGGCTTCACGGCGCCGGAGCATTTGAATCGCTGGCCGTTGCGGGAAGGGCGCAAGGGCGGGGCCGAGTCGCTGAAGATCGAACCGGCGATCACCGCCTCGAGCGGCGAGACGTTGCGGCAACTGGCGTTGTCGGGTTGGGGCATCGCCTGTCTCGCCAATTTCATGAGCGCGGCCGATGTGCGCGAGAAGCGTCTCGTGCCGATTCTCGCCAACGCGCTGGTGGACGAGCGGCAGCGGGTGAGCGCGGTGTACTACCAAAGCGCGTCGCTGGCGGGGCGCGTGCAGTGCTTCCTGGATTTCATCGCGGCGCGCGTGAAGCTTTAGCCACGCTGTCCCATTACTTGCCCAATAAGAAGGAGTTCGCGGGTCGCCTGAGCACGCGGGCTTTTTTGCGTCACAAGAAGCCTTTCCTATAACGCTCTTATAGGCAGCGAAGCGCGCCCGTTCGCCAGTGAAATCTTTTTGTCCGTCTCGCGCCTGCCATTTTGAACGTGTATATACAAGTTGAGGCCCACGTCGCCCGGAAGGCGATCCGCAGCGCGCGGCCGCCGGAAATCGCCGCAGTGGCAAGATCCAAGCCAAGCGTGCATCCCGCCCTAATGGAAACCCCTGGGGCAAAACCTCAAAAAACAAGTTGTATATACAAGCCGACGTCGCTAGACTTCTCTCAAATTGTATAGACAGGACGACAACCATGATGAATCTGAAGCCCGGCCACCTGACTCTCCCGCAACTGCGCCAGATCGCTCGCGAACACGTCGCGTTGCAACTCGATCCCGCCAGCCACGCCGCGATCGACGCCTGCGCGCAAGCCGTCGCCGATATCGCCGCGAAGGGCGAGCCGGCCTACGGCATCAACACGGGCTTCGGGCGCCTCGCCAGCACGCATATCCCGCATGACCAGCTCGAACTGCTGCAACGTAATCTGGTGCTCTCGCATGCCGTCGGCGTGGGTGAGCCGATGTCGCGTCCGGTCGTGCGTCTGTTGATCGCGCTGAAGCTATCGAGCCTCGGCCGTGGTCACTCCGGCATCCGCCGCGAAGTGATGGAAGCGCTGATCACGCTGTACAACGCCGACGTGCTGCCGGTCATCCCGGTGAAGGGTTCGGTCGGCGCATCGGGCGACCTCGCGCCGCTCGCGCATATGTCGGCAACGCTGCTCGGCGTCGGCGAAGTGTTCGCGAAGGGCGAGCGCATGCCGGCCACCGAAGGTCTCGCGCTCGTCGGCCTCAAGCCGCTCACGCTGCAAGCCAAGGAAGGTCTGGCGCTGCTGAACGGCACGCAAGCTTCGACCGCGCTCGCGCTCTATAACATGTTCGCCATCGAAGACCTGTACCGCACCGCGCTGGTGTCGGGCGCGTTGTCGGTGGACGCGGCAATGGGTTCGGTCAAGCCGTTCGACGCGCGCATTCACGAACTGCGCGGCCATCAAGGTCAGATCGACGCGGCCGAGGCGTACCGCTCGCTGCTGCAAGGCTCGGGCATCAACGTCTCGCACGCCGATTGCGACAAGGTGCAGGACCCGTACAGCCTGCGCTGCCAGCCGCAAGTGATGGGCGCGTGTCTGGATCAGATGCGCCACGCCGCGAACGTGCTGCTGCTGGAGGCGAACGCCGTCTCCGACAATCCGCTGATTTTCCCGGACACCGGCGAAGTGCTGTCGGGCGGTAACTTCCACGCGGAACCCGTCGCTTTCGCCGCCGACAACCTCGCGCTCGCCGTCGCCGAAATCGGCGCGCTGGCCGAACGCCGCATCGCGCTGCTGATCGACGCGACGCTGTCGGGCCTCCCGCCGTTCCTCGTGCGCGATGGTGGCGTGAACTCGGGCTTCATGATCGCTCACGTCACGGCCGCCGCGCTGGCCTCGGAAAACAAGACGCTCGCGCATCCGGCTTCGGTCGACTCGCTGCCCACTTCGGCAAACCAGGAAGACCACGTGTCGATGGCGACGTTCGCTGCGCGCAAGCTCGGCGACATTGCTGAAAACACCGCGAACATTCTGTCGATCGAGTTGCTCGCCGCCGCGCAAGGCGTCGATCTGCGCGCGCCGCACAAGACCAGCCCGAGCCTGCAGAAAGTGATGGACGCAGTGCGCAAGGACGTCGCGCATTACGAGCTCGACCACTACTTCGCACCGGATATCGCGGCGGTCACGCGCCTCGTGCAGGACGGCACGATCGCGAAGCTGAGCCCGTTCTCTTTCGTGTCCGAACAGTAAGCCTCAACGCACATCAAGCCAATGAACGCACCGGCCTACCAGGGCATCAAGGACTTCATCCTCGCGCGCATTCATGCGGGCGAATGGGGTGAAGGCGACCAGGTGCCCTCCGAAAACGAGCTCGCGCGCGAATTCAACGTGGCGCGCATGACGGTCAACCGCGCGTTGCGCGAGCTGACCTCGGAGCAGGTGCTCACGCGTGTGCAAGGGTCGGGTACCTTCGTGGCCCGTCCCAAGTACGAATCCACACTGGTGGCGATCCGCAGCATCTCCGACGAAATCGTCGCGCGCGGTCATCGTTATCAGGCGAACGTGCTGCACATCGGCGCGAGCATCGCCGACGAAGCGCTCGCCGAGGAAATGCAGGTGAGCGCGGGCAGTCCGGTGTTTCATTCACGTGTGCTGCATTTCGAAAACGACGAGCCGGTGCAACTCGAAGAGCGCTGGGTCAATCCGGCAGTCGCGCCCGAGTACGCGCTGCAGGACTTCACGAACACCACGCCGAATCAGTATCTCGTGCGTGTCGCGCCGTTGCAGCGGGTCGAGTACCGCATCGAGGCGCTGGCCGCTGATGGCGATACCCGCGAGTTGCTGACCATGGACGAACTCGAACCCTGCCTCGTGCTGCATCGGCGCACGTGGTCGCAAAGCCAGGTCGCTTCGATCGCCAATCTGTGGCATCCCGGCAGCCGTTATCGCTTCACCGGACATTTCTGACAACGCCGTTTTTGCCGTACCCGAATCTTTTTCGACCATCTTCAAGCATTCCGAGGGCCATCATGAACAACCCGAAACACATCGACCCGCGTCTCGATCCCACCCGCACGATCCGCGCACCGCGCGGCGCGGAAAAGACCTGCAAGACATGGATCGCGGAAGCCGCGTACCGGATGATCCAGAACAATCTGGATCCGGAAGTCGCCGAGCATCCGCATGCGCTGGTCGTGTACGGCGGCATCGGCCGTGCCGCGCGCAACTGGGATTGCTTCGATCAGATTCTCAAGTCGCTGAAGGATCTCGAAGAAAACGAAACGCTGCTGATTCAATCGGGCAAGCCGGTCGGCGTGTTCCGCACGCATGCCGACGCGCCGCGCGTGCTGCTGGCGAATTCGAATCTGGTGCCGCATTGGGCGACGTGGGAACACTTCCACGAGCTCGATCGCAAGGGCCTGATGATGTACGGCCAGATGACGGCGGGCAGCTGGATCTACATCGGCAGCCAGGGCATCGTGCAGGGCACCTACGAGACGTTCTTCTCGGTGGCGAATCAGCATTTCAACGGCGATCCTTCGGGCCGCTGGATTCTGACGGGCGGCTTGGGCGGCATGGGCGGCGCGCAGCCGCTGGCGGCGACGATGGCCGGCTTCTCGATGATCGCGGTGGAGTGCGACGAGACGCGTATCGATTTCCGTCTGAAGACGCGTTACGTCGACAAGAAAGCCGCGACGCTCGACGAGGCGCTCGCCATGCTCGAGGAAGCGAAGAAAGCAGGTAAGCCGGTGTCGATCGGCCTGCTCGGCAATGCAGCGGATGTGTTCGCTGAATGCGTGACGCGTGGCATCACGCCGGATTGCGTGACCGACCAGACCAGCGCGCACGATCCGATTCACGGCTACCTGCCGCAAGGCTGGAATGTCGAAGACTGGCGCGAGCGTCAGAAAACCGTGCCGGACAGCATCGTGCTGCCGGCCAAGCAGTCGATGGCCAAGCAGGTTCAAGCCATGCTGACGCTGCAGGAACGCGGCGCGGCCACGCTCGACTACGGCAACAACATCCGTCAGATGGCGCTGGAAATGGGCGTGGAAAACGCCTTCGATTTCCCTGGTTTCGTGCCGGCGTATATCCGTCCGCTCTTCTGCGAAGGCAAGGGCCCGTTCCGCTGGGTCGCGCTGTCGGGCGATCCGGAAGACATCTACAAGACCGATGCGAAGGTCAAGGAACTGATCCCCGACGATCCGCATCTGCACAACTGGCTCGACATGGCGCGCGAACGTATCGCGTTCCAGGGCTTGCCGGCGCGGATCTGCTGGGTCGGCGTGAAGGATCGCTATCGTCTGGGCCAGGCGTTCAACGAGATGGTCAGGAATGGCGAGCTGAAGGCGCCGATCGTGATTGGCCGCGATCACCTCGACACCGGTTCGGTGGCGAGCCCGAATCGCGAAACCGAATCGATGAAGGACGGCTCGGACGCGGTCAGCGACTGGCCGCTGCTCAACGCGCTGCTGAATACGGCGGGCGGTGCCTCGTGGGTCTCGCTGCATCATGGCGGCGGGGTCGGCATGGGCTTCAGCCAGCACTCGGGCGTCGTGATCGTCGCGGACGGCACGGATGCGGCGAAAGAACGCCTCGGCCGCGTGCTGTTCAACGATCCTGCCACCGGCGTGATGCGTCACGCGGATGCGGGTTATGAACTCGCGCAGGAAACGGCGCGCGAGGCGGGCCTCAATCTGCCGATGCTGGGCCGTTGAGCGTGACGCTTCACAGCACGCCTGTCGGCAGCGGGGCAAGCCTCACGCTGATTCGCGGCGCCGACCTCGTGGCGGCGCCGTGGAAGAACGGCGGCGGCGTCACGCGCGAAGTGGCGGCGTTTCCCGAAGGCGCGGGGCTCGATGCTTTCGTGTGGCGGGTGAGCGTTGCCGATGTCGCGCAAGCCGGGCCGTTCTCGCGCTTTGCGGGTATCGATCGCACGCTCGTGTTGTTGTCCGGCGCGGGCATGTTGCTCGATGAGGTGGACGGTGCGCGCGGTTCAACGACGCACGCGTTGACGCAAGCGCTCGACATGGCCCGTTTCACCGGCGAGGCGCAGATCGACGCGCGTCTGGTCGATGGCGCGACACGCGACTTCAACCTGATGGTGCGGCGTAACGCGGCGCAGGGTGAAGTGGAAGTATGGCGCGGCGCAACGCAACGCACGCTCTCCGCCGACGCGGTCCTGCTGTATTGCGCGGAAGGTTCGGTGTCGGTCACAGCGGGCGATGCGCGAGCGTTGTCGCTCGCAACCGGCGACACGCTGCGCATCGACACGCCAAACGCGCTGTCATGCACGGTCGAAGGCGCGGGCGCCTTGCTCGCAATCAGCATCCGCTACACGCAACGATGACGACGATTCGCGTGCGTGCTCGCCGCTTATGTCACAGCAGTCACGGCACGCGCACGCGAACCACCACAGACACGCAACAAGCTGCAAAGAGCACGCGATGAAGCAAACCGTCTGGCATCACCTGAAACTTTGCCCGCAGGGCGATCCCCAACATACGCTGCCCGATGCCGCGATCGCCGTTGAAAACGGCACGATCGTGTGGCTCGGCGCGGCTTCCGCATTACCCGCCGAATACGCCGCATGGCCGCGCGAAGATCTGCACGGCGCGTGGGTGACGCCGGGTCTCGTCGATTGCCATACGCATCTCGTGTACGGCGGTCAGCGCGCGGACGAATTCGCCCAGCGCCTCGCGGGCGTCAGCTACGAAGAAATCGCGCGGCAGGGCGGCGGTATCGTCTCCACGGTGCGCGCCACGCGTGCCGCGGACGAAGCCTCGCTGTTCCGTCAGTCGGCCGCGCGGCTCGAACCCTTGCTCGCCGAAGGCGTGACCACCGTCGAGATCAAATCCGGCTACGGCCTCGACCTCGCCAGCGAGCGCAAGATGTTGCGCGTGGCGCGTCAATTGGGCGAGCGCTATCCCGTCACCGTGTACACGACGTTTCTCGGCGCGCATGCGTTGCCGCCCGAGTTCGCCGGCCGCGCCGACGCGTACATCGACGAAGTCTGCAACACCATGCTGCCCGCGCTCGCCGGCGAAGGTCTCGTCGACGCGGTCGACGTGTTCTGCGAGCGCATCGGTTTCTCGCTGGAACAAAGCGAGCGCGTCTTCGAAGCGGCAGAGCGCTACAAGCTGCCGGTGAAAATGCACGCCGAGCAGTTGTCGAACGGCGGCGGCACGGCACTCGCGGCGCGCCATCATGCGCTGTCCGCCGACCACCTCGAATTTCTCGACGAAGCCGGCGTTGCCGCGATGAAGGAAGCCGGCACGGTGGCCGTGCTGTTGCCGGGCGCGTACTACTTCATCCGCGAGACGCAGTTGCCGCCTTTGGAATTGCTGCGGCGCTATCAGGTGCCGATCGCGATTTCGACCGACAGCAACCCCGGCACGTCGCCCGCCACCTCGCTGCTGCTGATGATGAACATGGCCACCACGCTGTTCCGCATGACCGTGCCCGAAGTGCTGCAAGGCGTGACGTCGCACGCGGCGCGCGCGCTCGGCAAGGCGGATCGGCACGGCTCGCTGGAAGCGGGACGCGCGGCCGATTTCGCGGTGTGGTCGGTCGACTCGCTGGCCGAGCTGGCTTACTGGATTGGACGTCCGCTGTGCGCGCGAGTCGTGCGCGCGGGCGAGACCGTTTATACGCGGCGTGACTTGAGCTAGGGCCTGAGATGACTGAACCGCACAAGCAATCGAATCAATCGCTGTTCGCCGAGCACGCATACCTGCCGGATGGCTGGCGCCGCAACGTGCTGCTGGAGTGGGACGCAAACGGCACGCTCACCGCCGTCACACCCGATACGTCGACGCCGCACGCCGGCGTGCAGAATGCCGCCGGTCCGGTACTGCCCGGCATGCCGAACCTTCATTCGCACGCGTTTCAGCGCGCGATGGCCGGGCTCACCGAATATCGCGCATCCGGCGCCGGCGCGACGGATAACTTCTGGAGCTGGCGCGATCTGATGTATCGCTTTGCCGCACGCATCACACCGGAAGGCCTGGCGAGCGTCGCGCAATGGCTGTACATCGAAATGCTGAAGGCGGGCTATACGTCGGTGTGCGAGTTCCACTACGTGCATCACACGCCCACCGGCAGCCGGTACGCGAACCAGGCCGAACTCGCGCAACGCGTGGTGGATGCTGCGTCGGCGAGCGGCATCGGCATGACGATGCTGCCGGTGCTGTATCAGTACAGCGGCTTCGGTGCGCGCGCGCCGCGTGAGGATCAGCAGCGTTTCATCAACACGCCGGACAGTCTGCTCGATCTGCTCGGCACGTTGCGCGCGGCGCGCCCCGAAACTGCCGCGTTGCGTTATGGCGTGGCGCCGCATTCGCTGCGCGCCGTATCCGCGGATTCGTTGCGTGCGTTACTCGGTGGAATCGAGGACACGGCGCCCGTTCATATTCATATCGCCGAGCAGACCGCTGAAGTCGATGCTTGCCTCGAAACCGAAGGCGCGCGTCCGGTGCAATGGCTGCTGGATCGTTTCGATGTCGACAGCCGCTGGTGCCTCGTGCACGCCACGCACGTCGATGCGAACGAAACGCTGGCGCTCGCGAAAAGCGGCGCGGTCGCCGGTTTGTGCCTGACTACTGAAGCCAATCTCGGCGACGGTATTTTTCCGGCGCAGGAGTATCTCGACGCGAACGGACGCATCGGCGTGGGTTCGGATAGCCATATCGGCGTCGACTGGCGTGCGGAGCTGCGTTTGCTCGAATACGGCCAGCGTCTCACGCGCCGGCAGCGCAACGTACTGGCGTCGGCGCAAGCCACGCACGTCGCCGATCGTCTCTTCGACGCCTCGCTCGAAGGCGGCGCGCGCGCGACGGGCCGAGCGGTCGGCGCGCTGCAAGCCGGCCGCCGCGCCGATTGGCTGGTGCTCGACGCGGATCATTCGAGCATCGCCGAGCATGCGCCGAACGCGTGGCTCTCGGGCGTTGTATTCTGCGAGCATGGCGAAACGCCGATTCGCGACGTTTACGCGGGCGGCGACAAGGTCGTCGATAACCGCAGGCATCGCGATGAAGAGGGCGCGTACGCGCGCTATCGCGTGGCGCTGGCGGACCTGCTCAAATGAATGACGCGCCGACTTGCCGGCGCGCCTCGCATGAGTTGCTGAACCGATCCTTCGATCCTATCGATTCCGGACTGACATGACTGCTTCGAACACTCCGCCGGTTTTCTCGCTGCATCGGGGAAGCCTGCCGTTCCTCATTTCGATTCCGCATCTGGGTACGCAAATCCCGGCCGACGTCGCGGCGACGATGACACCCGTCGCGCAGCGCACCGACGATTGCGACTGGCATCTGGACCGTCTCTATGCGTTCGCGAAACGCATGGGCGCGTCGATTCTCGCGCCCACCTACGCGCGCTATGTGATCGACCTGAACCGTCCGCCCGACGGCGCGAATCTCTATCCGGGCCAGGACACGACCGGCCTGCTGCCGGTCGATACGTTCGACAAGGAGCCGTTGTACCTGGATGGCCATCTGCCGGACGAGGCTGAAGTCGCGCGCCGTCGCGAGGCTTACTGGAAGCCTTACCACGAGGCGCTGCAAGGCGAACTCGCGGCGCTGAAAGCGAAACACGGCAAGGTGCTGCTGTGGGAAGCGCATTCGATCCGCTCGCATGTGCCGCGTTTTTTCGAGGGACGTCTGCCCGATTTCAACTTCGGCACCTCGAATGGCGCGAGCGCAGTGGCCGGATTGGCCGAGGATATGGCTGCTATTGTCGAGCGACACGACGGCGGCTATACGGCGGTTGCCAACGGCCGCTTCAAGGGCGGCTATATTACGCGCGAGTATGGCCAGCCGTCGCAAGGCGTGCATGCCTTGCAACTCGAACTCTCGCAGATCACGTATATGGAAGAGCATATGCCATATGCGTATGACGAAACGCTGGCCGCGAAAGTCGAGCCTCTGCTGGAAGCGCTGGTCGTGAAGGCATTGGAGCGCGTCAAGACGGCGTGACGCCGCGCGTCATCTTCTCTTCTTTTCCACGCGATTCACGGCGCCGCGCAAGTTGCTCGGCGCCGTGCGCGCGTCGGCCGACACCGCAAAGGTGTAACAGCATGTGTCCGTGATTGCATGCTGCCGTTTTCGCGCAGAACGTATATAGCGCGTTGAAGAAATCTGCCTGCTCCGCGCCGACTCGATGGCGAAAAAAAGCCCCGCCTGTAGCGGGGCTTTACGATGTGCCGTGCCGGTCAGAGCGTGGCACCGCCATTAATGGCAGCGTTTTTCCCAGTGATGATGAACGCGCACCTTGTGGCACTCGGGATGATGATGCTCATAAGCTTGTGCGGGAGCGATGGCGCTCAGGGCTGCAACGGCTGCGGCGATGGCGAGGACGATCTTCTTCATTACAAAATCCTTAAATCAGTGTTGGGGTACTAACGGTGCAGCACGGGGCGTGCCGCAACCGCCTGCAAGCATGCCACATCGCGAGGGCAGAGCGGAGGAACGCTGAACAAATGCAGATGTCAATTCACAACGACGATCGTCGCGAGCCGCCACCGGCAATGGATAGCGGGCAATGGTGCGCAATAGCGCAGTGGCGTGGAATTACGACAGATCGACGCTCACGCAGTGGCATATCGGGATTGCGCGCCATGCGGTGATGCGTCTACCCTTTCAATACGATAACGCGCGAGTGGCGCGTGATCTCTACATCGGGCAAAAAGATGGAAGACCCAGCGATGGAAGATTCCGACGAATTGCTGCTCCCGGTCTGGCGAGCAAACCTGGTGCTGTTGACCCGTGAGGTCGGCGCGGCGACGCGACTCGCGCGCATGATGACCTTCTCCGCGAGCTATCTGAAACTGATGTTGTCCGGCCAGCGCGAATTCAGCGAGGAATTCGTGCGGGGCATCGAAGCGGTCACCGGCTTGCCGGGCGGCTGGATGAACGTGCCGCACACCGAGCACGACATCCCGCCCAACGCGCGTGAAGCGATCGACAACGAACAGCCGCTCGCGCGGTTTCGCGGTACGGCGCATCCGGTGCGAAAGAAGACGGTGCTGCGGCCGCCCGAGCCGATTTTCGGCCAGCCGGGGCCGGCCAAGCGTGTCGAGGAAGAAATCCTCGACGCGGAGGCGCATCGGCGTCAGGCGCACTTCCGCAAAGTCCGCGACGTGGCGATTCAGGACGTGCGGCGTTTCGAGCGGCATCTGACTCACGCGCCGGTGGAGCTGGCGACGATGCGCGCCAAGGTGGAAGACGTGATCGCCGCCGCCGATCTCGACGACCCGATCCAGGCGGACCTCGCGGGACGGCTGGAGCAGATCGAAAAGCATCGGCATCTGCTGCTCAGGCACGTGGAGCGATTGCAGGCTTTGCTCGGGCAACTCGGCGAAACGGAGTGATGCAGCGAGGCGCGAGCTGGCGCTCGCTTACGTGGGCTGAGAGGAGCTCCTGCGGCGGGCGTGAAACTCGGCCTCGAGCGTCCACGTCACGCCGTCCTGTGCGAGCGCCACGCCGGTCCAACGGAACGAATCCGGCGTGATGTCGGTGAAGTTCCATCGAATCGGCGTGCCGTCGGCGTGTGTGCCGATCTGCACGAGATGCTCGCCGATGCGGCGGCCCACCAACTCGTCACGCTGACCGGTCCGCGGATTGAGGTACGTGACCCGCCATGCCCGCAGCGCCGGGTCCCAGACACGCAAGGTCGTGCCGTACATCGCGTCGCCGGGCGTCGGCGTGTCGCCTTGTGCGGCGAGCGGCGGCATGATCCAGACGTCCTGCACGGCGCGGCCTTCCAGCACCCAGCCGAAATGAATTTCGCCACGACGGCGCGCGCTGCCCAGGTCGACGCGGTAATGCACCACGTCCATGTCCCAACTGCCGATCAGCCAGCCGTAGAGGTCGTCGGCGGCGTCGATGTCCGCGGCGCGCGCGGGCGCGCTCAGGGCGGCGTGAAAGCCGCTGTCCAGGTTGTACTCCAGCCGGTTCATCGTGTGTGCTCCTTCGGTGCATAGCGGGATCGGCATCGGCGGAGCCAACGGAAACGCGCCGGCCGCCGATGTGCTAAAACCACGATACGGACTCAGCCGAGGTGCATCTTGGGGAAAATTGCCGTCACGCTGCAACAGGCGCTGGCCCGCCGCGAACAGGAAGGCGCGCGCGGCGGCACGTCGGCGCGCGCGCTCGCCGGGGGCACAGGGTGGCGCGTCGAGGATGTGTTGTGCACCTTCGGCCCGCGCGACCAGCCGTTCGAAGAGCGGCACGACGGTGTGTGCATCGCGATGGTGGTGGCGGGCTCGTTCGCTTACCGCGCGGCGACCGGCCGCGAGTTGCTCACGCCCGGCGCGCTGCTGCTCGGCAACACGGGCGATTGCTTCGAGTGCGGGCATCGGCATGGCGCCGGCGACCGTTGCATCGCGTTTCACTATGCGCCGGCGTACTTCGAACGGCTTGCCGCGGATGCGGGGCTGGCGAGCGGCAATCTGCAATTCAAACGCGCGCGTTTGCCGTCGCTGCGTGCGTTGTCGCCGTTGATCGCGCGTGCATGTGTCGGTGCTGGTGGTGCAACTGGGGGTGAAGTTGGAGCCGATGCAGGTGCAGGTTCTGCTGTCGGCGCTGGAGCTAATGTCGGTGCTGGTGCTGGTGCCGGCGTAAGCGGCTCTGCCGCAACAGCATGGGACGAACTCGCCGTCGAACTCACCGCCACGACGCTGCAAGCGGCCGGCGCCTTGACGCGTCCCGCTGCGCCCGCCAGCGCCACGGCGTGTTCGCGCGTCGCGCAGACCGTGCGGCTGATCGACGACACGCCCGGCGCGCCGCATTCGCTCGCGAGCCTCGCGGCCGCCGCGGGCTTGAGCGAGTTCTACTTTCTGCGCACGTTCCAGCGCGTGACCGGCGTGACGCCGCATCAATACCTGTTGCGGGCGCGCTTGCGTGCCGCGGCACTGCGTCTTCAGGACGGCGGCGCGAAGGTCGTCGATATCGCGTTCGATTGCGGCTTCAACGATCTGTCGAATTTCAATCACGCGTTTCGCGCGGAGTTCGCTTCGAGTCCGCGAGCCTGGCGCGCGCGGGGCAGGGCGCGGCGCACATGACGCGGTGCGCGGCGTTTTTTCTCAGGCTGGCCTGCGGGTCAGCGCTGGGCGTACGCCTCGCCGCCAGCGCGCTCGCCGACGACATCGCGTCCGCCACATCCGGCGACGATCGGGCGCCTTCCACGATCGAGCGCGACGTCCATCTCTTCACGATCCAGAAAGACGGCTCCGTCGAGGAACACGACGACACTGTCCTGCGCGCCAACACCACGAGCGGCGTCGACGATATCGCGCAACGCTACGTGTGGTTCAACAAGGACATCGAGCAGGTGCAGTTGCTGGCCGCCGAGACGATCGACCTGGACGGCGTCGCGCATCCGGTCGGTCCCGAGGCGATCCGCGACGTGCAGGAACCGCGCTCGGCAGGTGCGCCGAGTTTCGAAGACGGCGTGTTGCGCACGGTGATTTTCCCTGGCGTGGAGCCGGGCTCGCGCGTGCATCTGGCGTTTCGCAAGACGCGCACGAAGCCCTTGCAGGCGGGCACTTTCGCGTATCTCGTCGAACCGACGCGCGACCCCGTCGAACTGCAGCGCCTGATTTTCGATCTGCCCGCCGACGTGCCGCTCTACGCCGACGCGCGCGGCTACGTCGCCGTGCCGCCGGTCACGGCAAACGGCCGTACCCGCTACGAGTTCGACTATCAGCACGGGCCGTATGCGCCGCTCGAAGCGGGCGCGGTCGGCTACGCGAACTGGGGCGACCGTCTGATGGTGTCGACGGTGCCGGACTTTGCGAGTTTTGCCGCGCGCTATCGCGGGCCCGCAGCCGACGCAACGGCGAGCGATCCGGCGATTGTCCGCTTCGCGCAAGCGCTGACCGCCGGCACCGACGACCCGCGCGTGAAAGCGCAACGGCTATACGACTGGATGCGTTTGAATATCCGCTACGTCGCCTTGTTTCTCGGCGAAACGGCGGCGATCCCGCACAAGGCGACCGACATCCTGCGCAATCGTTACGGCGACTGCAAGGACCACGTCGCGCTCTACGGCGCGATGCTGGCCGCGGTAGGCATCCATAGCGAGGCGGTGCTGCTCAATCTCGGGCCGTACTACAGTTTGCCCGACGTGCCCGGCTACGGCACAAGCGCGATCAATCACGCGATTATCTGGATTCCTGAGTTGTCGTTGTATGCGGATACGACGGCGGGCGGCACGGCTTTCGGTTATCTGCCGCCGAGCGTAATGGACAGGCCGGTGTTGCTGGTCGGCGAGGGCGTGCTGTCGCGCACGCCGGCCACGCAGTTGCGCGAACGCAGCGCGCGCGTGCAGATCGACATCGGCGAAAGCGGGGCGGCGAATTACGCTTACCGCGCCGAGGACGCGGGTTTTACCGCCGAGATCGAGCGCAACACGTTCCGGCGCGCGACGCGGCAACGTACGCAGCAGATCGCCGCGAACCGTCTTTTGCAGACGGGTTTGCACGGCACAACGCAATTGCGCACGGCGGAGCTCAGCGCCACGAATGGACCGTTCTCCACGTCGATGCAGGGACAGGTGGAACACTTCGTGTGGACCGACGGCACCACGGCGATACCGGCCTTGACGAGTTTTTCCGGCGGCATGGGCTCGCAGGTGCAGGCGTGGCTTGCGGAGCCCGCGAGGACTCAGCCCTGGACGTGCATCGGCGGAGAGTTCGACGAGACCTTGGAAATGACGCTGCCGCGCTTCGTACGGGTGACGGATTTGCCGTCCGACACCGCGGTGCAAAACCGCTTTCTGACCTTTTCATCCAGCTATGTCTACGATCCGGCCGCGCGGGTCTTGCAGGTCAGGCGGCACCTGCGCGCCGCCTTTGGTCATCAGATGTGTTCAGCAAGTGAATTCGCCGAGCTGCACGACGATCTGGTTCGAATCGAACGGGATCTCGAGGCCGAACTGGTGGTCAAGGTCGCCAATTCGAAGAACCCGTAGCGATTCCGCCGGCACGGGCGCAAGCATTAACACCCGTGCCGGGACCAGAAGTCGCCTAACTCCCGCTCTTGGTCACGATGGGCACCCACGCTCCATTTTTGACCTGATAGAGCGTCGATGCGCCGCTCTTCAACGCGCCGGTGTTGTCGAAGGAAATCTTGCCGGTCACGCCTTCGAAATCGATGGCCTTCAGCGCGGGCCGGTAGTCGTTCGGCGAGATGGACTTGGCCTTCTGCATCGCCTTGATCGCGGCCCATGCGCCGTCATAGCCGAACGGCGCATAGGACAGGATATCCACCCCGAAGCGCTTCTTGAACTTCGAGGAGAAATCCTTGCCGCCAGGCAGCTGCGCGAGTGGCCGTCCGTATTCCCAGGCCATCACGCCTTCAGCGGAATCGCCGGCGAGCTTGATGAAATCCTGATCCATCACGCCGCCGCCGCCCACCAGTTGCGCGTTCATGCCCAGCTGCTTCATGCGCTTGGCAAAGCCCGCGGCCTGCGTGTCCAATCCGCCGAAGAAGATCAGATCCGCATTGGTCGATTTGATCTTGGTGATCTGCGTGCTGAAGTCGACCGCCTTGTTGTCGGTGTACTCACGCGTCACGATGTTGCCGCCGTGCGCTTTCACCGCTTTCTCGAACTCGTCGGCCTCGCCCTGGCCGAACGCGGTCCGGTCGTCGATGATCGCGATGCGTTTGGCCTTGGTCACTTCCACGGCATACACGCCCGCGTTGCCGGCGTTCTGCGCGTCGGTGGAAATCACCATGAAGGTGTTCGCGAAGCCACGTCCGGTGATGATCGGATTGGTGGCGGCCGGGTCGATCACCGGAATGCCGGCCTGCTCGTAGACCTGCGAAGCCGGAATTGTCGTGCCCGAGTTGAAGTGGCCCACCACGGCCGACACACCCGCGTCGACCAGTTTCTGCGCGGCCTGCACGCCGATGCGCGGGTCGGCCTGGTCGTCTTCGGAGACGATCTGGAATTGGGCCACCTTGTCACCGATCTTGATCTTCTGCGCGTTGGCCTCTTCGAGTGCGAGCCGGACGCCGTTCTCCAGGTCCTTGCCGTAGCCGGCGTTGGCGCCGGTCAGCGGCGCGGCGAAGCCGACCTTCACCGGCAGGTCGTCGGCGTAGCTGGCCGGCGGCACGATGGCGAAGATAGCGCCAACGAACAGGGCAAGCGGTTTCAGCGTGTAGCGAAGACTCATGGTCTCTCCTTCCATCGACAGTTTCAGGTTGTGAAAGCGGCAAGGCAGTAACGCTGGATCGACGCGCAAGCATGGACTTCCCATGGCGCGCATCGAGAGACTACGGATGATCGGTCGCTTTGAACAATGCGGGAATGCGCGCACTTGTGCGCATTTGCGTTTAAGCGTCGGTCAATCTGGCGCGAATATAGAAAGCCAATTTGCCGTCGTCTTGGCAGTTCGAGGCACTTTGAATGAGCATTTCGGCATAGCCGGCGCAGCGCGTTCGCTGGCGGCGTGTCCGCGCCGGCGCGCGGGTGCGGATTGCGGCATATGCTTAAGAGACCGGCGCGAGCGCGCCGGCCGTGTGACTGTGGCAAAGCGGCGGGAGTGAATCCGCGCGCCATGCGCCGAGGTCAAGCCTCGTTGTGAGCTTAAAAGCAGGCGCTCAATGCTCGCCTTGCTGGCGCAACAACTCTTCGCGCAGACGCAGCAGTGGCGCCTTGGTGTCGTCGTCGGCCCAGGTGTCGAGATCGTCGAGGGCGCGCTGGCAGCCGTCGAGCACCAGGTCGAGGTCCACCGGCACGCCGTTGTTCAGCGCAAACTCGATGGTCTCGGCGAACTGCTGGCACTCGTCCTCGCCGTACGAGATGTCGAGGTTGTCGGCGATCACTTCGGCGATATTGCTGCGCGCCTTGTCGTCCGGCGTCACCATGTCGACGATGCCGCGCGCCACGGCCGGCGAGTAGTACAGCGCGATGTCGAGCCACTGCGCGGGATCGAAGTCGGCCTGGTCGAACTGGCTCTCGAAGAACTCGATCGCTTCCTGTTCGTGCGCCTCATCAGCATCGACGCTGATGCACAACTGTTCAAAAAATTCTTCCCGCTCGCTGCGGATATAACCGTCCATCGATGCCTCGTCTGCTGAATGCCGGATGCCTGAAAAATGCGGTGTGGGCTGGCAGGTGCCTCGTCCACGCGGCACGCATTATAGGACGGGCGGCTGACACCAAGCATCTTGCATGGGACCGGAGTCAGCGCGCAAGCGCCGAACTCTGGTCGACAGCCGAGCGACGCGGTGCGGATCGGCTGGTCACGTGGCGCGCATTACGGATTGCTTGCGCTGCATGAAACACATGGCCTACGCCGTATCCGCGACCCACGCATCGAACCACTCGCGCGGCTGTGCGATTTCATTCTGCGCGGCCACCAGTTCAAGCTCATAGCGGCCGGCCTGCCAGGTCGTCTTCACCACGGCATTCACGGCGGCCAGCGTGTGCTCGAAGGCCGCGCGAATCGAATCGCCTAGCAACGTGCGCGCGACGAACACCGCGCTCGTCAGATCGCCGACCCCCACCGGTTGCCGCGCGAACGGATAGAGCGGGCGCTGCCCCATCCACGATTCGCGTTCGGTGACGACCAGCATGTTGAAGCGGTCGGCGGGACTGTTGCGATCGAGCAGATGTTTGACCAGCACCAGCTTCGGCCCGCGTGCGATGAGTTCGCGGCATGCCGTCACGGCTTCTTCCAGCGTCTCGATTTCGCGTCCCACGAGGCGCTGCAATTCGGTGTGATTCGGCGCCATCGCGTCGGCCATCTCGGGCATGGTGCGCACGAGAAATTCCTGGATGCCCGGCTCGACCTTGCAGCCGCTCGCGGCGCCCATCACCGGATCGCAGAAGTACCAGGCGCGCGGATTGGCGGCCTTCACGGCCTTGACGATTTCCAGCACCGACTGCGCCTGTTCGGGCGTGCCCAGATAGCCGGACAGCACGGCGTCGCAGCGCGGCAGCATGCCGATGGCGCCGATGCCGTCGACCAGATCTTCCATTTGCGAGCCGTCGATCGCGCTGCCGGTCCAATGGCCGTACTGCGTGTGGTTCGAGAACTGCACGGTATTGAGCGGCCAGACGTTGACGCCGAGCCGACGCATCGGAAACACGGCCGCGCTATTGCCGGCGTGACCGAAGACGACATGTGACTGGATGCTCAGAACGTTTTTCGTCATGGTGTGGCCCGCGCAAACGGGTATGCGCGATCAATGAAAACGGGAAGGGTGCACCGCGGCGGCGATCCGGCTAGCACCCGGACGCCTCATGCGGCAGGACTGCTTCAGATGGTGCAGGAAATCGGCACACTCTGCATCGTCAGGAAACAATACATGAGTTTGCCTTGCGCGAGTCGATCGGTCCCCGCGTTGTTGCGCCGAACCATCAGACATGAGCATGGTGACGGACGGTTGCGAAGCCGCCCTTGGCACGTAAAAAGCGGCGTACCCGGGTTGCCCAACAGCCGTTCGAACTCAGGCCAGCTCGCGATACAACGCCAGATAACGTTCCGCCGAGGCGCCCCAGCCGAAGTCCTGGCGCATCGCGCGCCGCTGGGTTGCCTTCCATTCGGTGCGGCGTTCATACAGCGCGAAGGCGCGGCGGATCGCGGCGCCAATGCCCTTCGGTTCGAATCGCTCGAACACGAAACCGGTGGCGAGATCGTCGGCGAGATTTTCGAGCGAGGCGTCCACCACCGTATCCGCGAGGCCGCCCACGCTATGCACGAGCGGCAGCGATCCATACGCCAGCGCATACAGTTGCGTCAGCCCGCACGGCTCGAAACGCGAGGGCACCGCAATCACGTCGCTGCCCGCGACAATCGTATGCGCGAGCGTTTCATCGAATCCCAGTTCCACCGCCACGGATTCGGGATGCGTATGCGCGACGCGTTTCAAACCGTTCTCCAGCGCCGGGTCGCCGGTGCCGAAGACGATCAACTGCCCGCCGTGCTTGACGATTTCGGGCACCGCCTCGAGCAGCAGGTCGAGGCCCTTCTGCTCGGTCAGGCGGCTCACCACGCCGAACAGCAGCGCATCGCTTTTCTGCGCGAGGCCGAAGCGTTTTTGCAGCGCTTCCTTGCACGCCAGTTTGCCGGCGAGCCGCGTCATGCTGTAGTGGTTCTCGAGCAGCGTATCGGTGGCGGGACACCAGACCGTGTAGTCGACGCCGTTCAGGATGCCGCTCAGATCGTGCGAGCGATGCCGCAACAGACCGTCTAGCCCGCCGCCTTGGGCGAGCGTCTGGATTTCGCGCGCGTAGGTCGGGCTGACGGTGGTGATTCGGTCGGTGTAGTAGAGGCCCGCCTTGAGAAACGACAGTTGCCCATAGAACTCGACGCCATGCACGCTGAAAAAATCGTCCGGCAGGCCGAGCTGACCGAACTGATGCGCGGGAAACACGCCTTGATACGCGAGGTTGTGCACCGTAAAGACGCTGCGCGCGAAGCGCTTGCCGTGCTGCCGTTCGGCCGCTTTCAGATAGGCCGGCGCGAGCCCCGCGTGCCAGTCGTGCGCGTGGATGATCTGCGGCGACCATGCCGGGTCCAGTTGCTGGGCGAGTTGCGCGGCGACCCAGCCGAGTAGCGCGAAACGCTGCGCGTTGTCGCCGTAGGGCACGTGCTCGTCGTTCAGATAGGGATTGCCGGGCCGGTCGTACAGCGTGGCCGCGCGGATCACATAGACGACCAGGCCGTTCGACGCCAGCGTGCCGCGCTCGAGCGTGACGCCCGGCGCGTCGAAGCGGCGGCCCAGTTGCGCGACCGGCGCCAGATCGGTCAGGCCGGCGACCACCGTCGGAAAGCCGGGCAACAGCACCCGCACATCGGCGCCGCGCTCGATCAGCGCGGGCGGCAACGCGCCCGCGACGTCGGCGAGACCGCCCGTTTTGAGGAGGGGATACAGCTCGCTTGCGACGTGCAGGGCGCGAATCGTCATAGGCTCCGTCTCTGTCCTGTTAGTGCGGGTTGGATGGCCGGCGGCAACCGGTCCGGTCCTGCTACGTCTTCTGCTGCAACGCCTCCGGCGTGACCAGCACGACGCCGTCGTCGGTACGGTAGAAGCGCTCGGCGTCGCTCACCGGATCTTCGCCGATCACCGTGCCGTCCGGTATCGCGCAACCGCGGTCTATCACCACTTTCTGCAGCCGGCAGCTCGCGCCGACGGTGACCTGCGGCAACAAGACTGCCTCATTGATGTTACAGAACGAACTCACCTTCACATTCGAGGACAGCACCGAGCGCGAAATCTGCGAGCCCGAGATCACGCAGCCGCCGCACACGATCAGATTATTGCCCGAGCCTTGCAGCCCCTTCAGGTCGCGCACGAACTTGGCGGGCGGCAACTGTTCCTGGTACGTCCAGATCGGCCAGTTGCGATCGTAGAGGTCGAGCGTCGGGATGGTGGAGGCGAGGTCGAGATTGGCGGCCCAATAGGCGTCGATCGTGCCGACGTCGCGCCAGTACGGCTCCACATTCGGATCCGACGACACGCACGACATGCTGAACGGATGCGCGATCGCCGTGCCTTGCGTGACGACGCGCGGCAGGATGTCCTTGCCGAAGTCGTGATCGGTGTCGATGGTGGAGATGTTCTCTTCGAGCAGCGAATACAGGTAATCCGCGCTGAACACGTAGATGCCCATGCTGGCGAGCGCCGTATCCGGGCGGCCGGGAATGGCGGGCGGGTCGGCGGGCTTTTCCACGAAGCCCGTCACGCGGCGGTTTTCATCGACGTGCATCACGCCGAAGGCCACCGCCTCCATGCGCGGCACCTCGATACAGCCGACCGTGCAATCCGCGCCGCTCTCCGCGTGGTCGGCGATCATGCGCGTGTAGTCCATCTTATAGATGTGGTCGCCCGCCAGCACCACCACGTATTTCGGCCGGATCGAACGGATGATGTCGAGGTTCTGGAACACAGCGTCCGCAGTGCCGCGATACCAGTGCGCGCCTTCCACGCGCTGTTGCGCGGGCCACAAGTCGATGAATTCGCCCATCTCGCCGCGCAGGAAACTCCAGCCGCGCTGCAGATGGCGCAACAGCGAATGCGCCTTGTACTGCGTGACGACCGCGATGCGGCGGATGCCGGAGTTCAGACAGTTGGAGAGCGCGAAGTCGATGATCCGGTATTTGCCGCCGAAGTGCACGGCCGGCTTGACGCGTTTGTTGGTAAGCGGCCCGAGCCGCGTGCCCCGTCCGCCCGCAAGGACGATGGCGAGGGTAGTGCGTTGCAGATCGTTCAGCCGTGCCGGAGTGTCCATGTCTGTCTCCTGATTAGTATGCCCCGGATGGTTTGGTCGCTTGCTCTCCACTGATGAATCGTGCTGCGAGGCGGCTCCGTCTTCGCGGGTCCGTCTGCTAGTTCTAGCACTGATTTGCCGCGGGCGAGTAGTCTGAATTGTGCGGATGCCGCGCGTGCGCCCACCTTGCGCACGATCACCCCTTGCATCGCGACGATCCGTGCGCCACGACACATAGGGCGTGAGGTGAGCGGCTGCAATATGCGTGCCACGACCGCCATGCCGCTGTCAGCGGGCGCCGGCGGCAGCAGAGTCGGGCGGCGCGTCGTAGAATCGTGCGCTCCCGGCCGCGGGTTCGGGCGTTGGTTTCGCCGTGCGTTTGCCTCGCATGCCTGCCGTGTTTCCCCTTTAGAAAAAACTTCGATGAGTTTTCGCCGCCTGTCCTTGCTCGCCACGTTGAGCGTTTGCGCGCTAGCCGCCACCTCCGCGCCCGCCGTTTTAGCGGCTTCCGCCGCCACACCCGCGAGCGCCGCCGTGCCCGCGAGTGCCGCCGCGCGGAGCGAGGCGAGCGTGGCTAGTCCGGCCAGCCAGGCCGTTTCCGCCGCCACGAGCGCCGCCGGCGATACCGGTACGGCTTACGGTCCCGAGTTGCAGGGTTTCAACTATCCGGCGCCGGTCGACCAGTACGACTTCACCTCGCAAGGGGTGGCGCTGCATATGGCGTACATGGATATCAAGCCGGCGAAGGCGAACGGCCGCACAGCGGTGCTGCTGCATGGCAAGAACTTCTGCGCGGCGACGTGGGACGCGACCATTCATCGGCTGACCGACGCCGGTTATCGCGTGATCGCGCCGGACCAGATCGGCTTTTGCAAGTCGAGCAAGCCTGAGCACTATCAGTACAGTTTTCAACAGCTCGCGCGCAATACGCATGCGTTGCTGGAATCGCTCGGCGTGACCAATGCGACCATGATCGGCCATTCCACCGGCGGCATGCTGGCGATTCGCTACGCGCTGATGTATCCGCGCGAGACGCAGCAACTGGTGCTGGTCAACCCGATCGGTCTGGAGGACTGGAAGGCGAAGGGCGTGCCCTCGCTGTCCGTGGACCAGTGGTACGAGCGTGAGCTGAAGACGACCGCCGAGGGCATTCGCCGCTACGAGCAGACCAACTATTACGCGGGGCAGTGGCGCGCCAACTACGAACCGTGGGTGCAGATGCTGGCGGGTATGTATCGCGGTCCGGGCAAACAGATCGTCGCGTGGAATTCCGCGTTACTGGACGACATGATCTACACGCAGCCGGTGGTGTATGAACTGGGGCAAGTGAGCGTGCCGACGCTGTTGCTGATCGGCCAGAAAGACACCACGGCGATCGGCAAGGACGCCGCGCCTGCCGAAGTGCGCGCGAAAATCGGCCATTACCCGGAACTCGGCAAGGCCGCCGCGAAGGCGATCCCGCATGCGACGCTCGTCGAATTCGCCGATCTGGGGCATGCGCCGCAGATGCAGGATCCGCAGGCGTTTCATAAGGCGTTGCTGGACGGTCTCGCGGCGGTGCCGGCGAACCGTTGAATCAGGAGTCGGTTGACTCTCGCAGATCGAAAAAAGGGCAGCCGCTGGCTGCCCTTTCTACATTCGTTGACGTAATTACCTGTCTTACTTGCCGCCCGCCAACTCCTCACGCACTTGCGCGCCGATCTCGAACGAGCGCAGCCGTGCCTTGTGATCGTAGATCTGTGCGGTGAGCATCAACTCGTCGGCACCGGTTTGATCGATGACCGACTTCAAGCCTTCGCGCACCGTCTCACGATCGCCCAGCACCGTGCAGGCAAGCGAGTGCGCCACGCCATTCAATTCCATCTCCGACGCATCGAGCCGTTCGACCGGCGGCTGCAACTGACCCGGCGTGCCGCGTCGCAGGTTGATGAACTGCTGCTGCAGCGAGGTGAAAAGACGCTGCGCTTCTTCGTTCGTATCGGCGGCGAACAGATTGACGCCGACCATCGCATACGGTTTGTCGAGCGCGGCCGACGGACGGAATTGCGAGCGATACACCTGCAACGCCGTGAGCATGTAATCCGGCGCGAAATGCGAAGCAAAGGCGAACGGCAGACCGAGCGCCGCCGCGAGTTGCGCGCTGAAAAGCGACGAGCCGAGCAGCCACAGCGGCACGTTCAGCCCCGCGCCCGGCACCGCGCGAATGCGCTGGCCCGGCACGGGATCGGCGAAATAACGCTGCAATTCGACGACGTCGTCGGGAAACGACTCCGCGCTATTTTGCAGATCGCGGCGCAGCGCGCGGGCAGTGCTCTGATCGGTGCCGGGCGCGCGGCCGAGGCCCAGGTCGATGCGGTCGGGATACAGCGAAGCGAGCGTGCCGAACTGTTCGGCGATAACGAGCGGCGCATGGTTCGGCAGCATGATGCCGCCCGAGCCGACGCGGATCGTTTTCGTGCCGCCCGCGACATAACCGATCACCACCGAGGTCGCCGCGCTGGCGATGCCCGTCATGTTGTGATGTTCCGCGAGCCAGAAGCGGCGGTAATTCCAGTTTTCCGCGTGCTGGGCGAGGTCGAGCGTATTCCTGAACGCGTCTGCCGGCGTGGCGCCCGCGGTGACCGGCGAGAGGTCGAGGACCGAGAAGGGGATCATTGTCTGTTCACTTGTTGTTTCCGGCGCTTTCGCGCGATGGGGCATTCTCGCAAAGGTTGTGCTTTTCTGCCGACGGTGCCGCGATGCCCACGTTCGTGAAAGGGGGTTTGCTCGCGCGCGGCGTTGGAAAGGCAGAACGCGTCGCTAGAGGGTCCGAGCGTTACATGCAAATCCGATATAGATATGGCCGATCAATATTTAACAAGCGCATGTCGCGCTGCTACCTTAACCCCTCGCACGAAAGCCATGCATCCAGCCAGTCACGTCACCGCCCCGCCGGGCAGAAACCATTCAGGGAGACACGCACGTGTCCATCGAATTCATCGGCATGATCCAGACCCGCAAGGTGTCCGAAACCCACGCGGCGCAAGGTCCCGTCATCGACATCGATTACGTCGAACAGTTTGCCCGCGCGCATGAAGCCGCGGGCTTCGACCGCATCCTCGTGCCGCATCATTCCACCAGCCCCGATGCGCTGTTGACGATCGCGCACGCGGCGAGCGTGACCCGCAAGGTGCACTTCATGCTCGCGCATCGGCCGGGTTTTGTCGCGCCGACGCTCGCCGCGCGTCAACTGGCGACGCTCGATCACTATTCGGGCGGCCGCCTCGCGGTGCACATCATCTCGGGCGGCGACGACACCGATCAGCGCCGCGACGGCGACTTCCTCTCGCACGACGAACGCTACGCCCGCACGGACGAGTACCTGCACATCCTGCGGCGCATCTGGACCGAAGCCAAACCCTTCGATCACCACGGCCAGTATTACCGCTTCGAACAGGGCTTCTCTGAAGTAAAGCCGGTGCAGCAGCCGCATATTCCGGTGTACTTCGGCGGCGCGTCGGCGCCCGCGCTCGAAATCGCCGGCCGTCACGCGGACGTCTACGCGCTGTGGGGCGAGTCGAAGGCGCAAGTGCGCGAGCAGGTCGCCCGCGTGCGCGCGGAAGCCGCGAAGCACGGCCGCACCGTGCGCTTCTCGGTGTCGTTCCGGCCGATTCTCGCCGCCACGGAAGCGGCCGCTTGGGAGCGAGCGGAACATATCCTCGAAGAAACGAAGCGGCTGCGCGCGGCGCAAGGGATCGGCGTGGGTGGGCCCGCGCAAAGCGAAGGCGCACGGCGGCTGCTCGCGGCATCGGGCGATTCGGATCGCGTGGACGAGCGGTTGTGGACCGGTATCGCGAAAGAAATCGGCGGACGCTCGAATTCGACCGCGCTCGTCGGCACGCCTGAGCAAGTGGCCGATACGCTCGCCGAATATCACGCACTTGGCGTCTCGACCTTCCTCGTGCGCGGCTTCGATCCGCTGGAAGACGCCATCGACTACGGCCGTGAACTGATTCCCGCCACTCGCGAACGTATCGCGCGCGTCGAGCGCGTGGCGGCGTGAACGGAGGCGCCATGACCGATCTGTCTCTCACCACGTTCGCCAAGGAACTACCGGCAATCCAGCGTCACGCGCCGCAACGCAAATTCTGGTTCGACGATGTACCGCCGCGCGAGAGCGTCGCCGCTGAACGCCGCTATCGGCAGGAGCGGCTCGCGGTGGCGTTTCGTCTCTTCGCGCGCTACGGTTTCGATCAGGGGCTCGCGGGCCACATCACCGCGCGCGATCCGGAATGGCCCGATCACTTCTGGGTGAATCCGTTCGGCAAGCATTTCAGCCGCATCCGCGTGTCCGATCTGCTGCTGGTGAATGCCGAGGGCGAGATCGTGGTCGGCGAGGGACCGGTCAATCAGGCGGCGTTCGCGATTCACGCGGCGATTCACGAAGCGCGTCCCGACGTGGTCGCGGCGGCCCACACGCATTCGCTGTACGGCAAGGCATGGTCGACGCTCGGCCGTACGCTCGATCCGCTGACTCAAGACTCGTGCGCCTTCTATCAGGATCACGCGTTGTTCGACGATTTTCGCGGCGTCGTGCTCGATACCGATGAAGGCGCGCGGATTGCCGCGGCGCTCGGCGAGCGCAAAGCGGTGATCCTGAAGAATCACGGCATTCTCACGGCCGGCCCGAGCGTGGAAGCGGCGGCGTGGTGGTACATCGCGCTCGACAACGCGTGCCACGCGCAACTGCTCGCTGAAGCCGCCGGCACGCCGCAAGCGATTCCGCACGACATCGCCACGCTCACGCATGAACAGGTCGGCCGCGCGGGCGGCGCGCTGTTCGCGTTCCAGAGCCTGCTGGAAGGGCTGGTCGAAGCCGAGCCCGACGTCCTCACCTGAACGCTCCCACACGATGACTCAACGTACGAATTCGCCGGTTTCGCACCGGCGTCGCCGGCTCATGGCTGCGCTGTCAGCCGCGTTGCCGGCTGCGGCATGGCTCGGAGCGGGCAGCGGCCTGATCTCCCGCTCCGCCGTTGCTGCCACGCCCACGCCCAACACCGCAACCGGGCCGCGTCTGGACCTGAGCAAAGTCCGCCTGCGCGTCGCCACTTACAAAGGCGGCGACGCCACGCTGCTGAAAACCGCGGGCCTGACCGATACGCCTTACACGATCGACTGGTCCGAATTTCAATCGGGCAACGCGATGGTCGAAGCGATGAATGGCGGCTCGCTCGACATCGCCTCGGGCAGCGAGATTCCACCGATTTTCGCGCGCCTGCAGAACGCGCAGATCCGCGTGATCGCCGTCTATAAGGACGATGTCAACAACCAGGTCGTGCTGGTGCCCAAAGGCTCGACGATCCGCTCGATCGCCGATCTCAAGGGCAAGCGCGTCGGCTATCTGCGCGCGACCACCACGCATTACTACTTGCTGCGCATGCTCGAGGAAGCGGGACTCTCGTTCAATGACATTCAGGCGACCTCGCTCGCGCCGCGCGACGGCTTCGCCGCTTTCAACGCCGGCTCGCTCGATGCCTGGGCGATCTATGGCTACAACGTGCCGCTCGCGATCTCGCAGGCCGGCGCGCGCGTGCTGAAAAACGCCAACGGCTATCTGTCCGGCAATTACCTGTACTACGGGCATCCGGCGACGCTTGCCGATCCGCTGCGGCGCGCCGCGTCCGCGGATCTGCTGGTGCGCTTGCAACGCGCGTGCACGTGGTTCGCGCAACATCAGGACGCGTACGCGAAGGTGCTGTCCGCCGAGTTGCGCGTGCCGGAGGAGGCGATCCTCTCGCTCTATCGCAACCAGAGCCAGGCGCGCCGGGTCACCGGCATCACGGCGGCGGATATTGCGAGCGAGCAGCAGGTGGCCGATACCTTCGCGCGTGCCGCCGTAATCGAGCGGCGTGTCGACGTCGCACCGCTGTGGACCGACACCTTCAACACCGCGCTCGCCAAAGGTGCGTGAGCGCGCCATTCGAACCTACCTTCTGAATACTCGATGACTCAAGCCCTGAGGTCGGACCGCCTGCGCGCGTTCGCCGGCCGGATTGCGTCGCTCGTCGACGAAGCGGCGCCCGAAGCGCATCTGCTGGAAACCGGCGGCGCCGCGCTGCGCGAACTGATCGCCCACGACGACTGGCTGCCCGACGCCTTCGCGCAACCCGATCCCGAGCGGTATCAGCAGTACCTGTTGTACGTGGACGCGCGGCAGCGTTTTTCAATCGTCAGTTTTGTGTGGGGACCGGGGCAGGCGACGCCGGTGCACGATCACACCGTCTGGGGTTTGATCGGTGTGCTGCGTGGCGCGGAAATTGCGCAGGGTTACCGTATCGCCGCCGACGGCGCGCTACAGGAAAACGGCGCGGCAAAACGACTCGACGCCGGCGCCGTGGATGCAGTGTCGCCGCGCATCGGCGATATTCATCGTGTGAGTAATGCTTTTGGTGACCGTACGTCGATCAGCATTCACGTGTACGGTGCAAATATCGGCGCGGTAAAACGGTCCGTCTATCCGGACGGCGCCGCACGCAAGCCCTTTGTCTCCGGCTACGCGAACGACGTGTTGCCGAATATCTGGAATGTTGCGAAGGAGTCCCCGATCTCATGAGTTTCGTTCAGGCATTTCGTACCCGATCATTCGAAGACGTGCGCCGCGCACTGCTCGAACGCGAGGAAATCGCGCTCGTCGACGTGCGCGAGGAAGATCCGCACGCCCGCAGTCATCCGCTGTTTGCCGCCAATCTGCCGCTGTCGCGGCTCGAACTCGACGCGCCGGTGCGCTTGCCGCGCCAGGCGGTGCCCATCGTGGTGTTCGATTCCGGCGAAGGACTCGCCGAACGTGCCGCGCGCCGTCTAGGCGAGCTGGGCTATACCGACGTCGCTCTGCTTGAAGGCGGTTTGCAAGGTTGGCGCGCGGCCGGCGGCGAGCTGTTCCAGGACGTCAACGTGCCGAGCAAGGCGTTCGGCGAACTGGTGGAAAGCGTGCGTCATACGCCGTCGCTGACCGCGCCGCAAGTGCAGGCGCTGCTCGATCACGAAGCCGACGCGGTGGTGCTCGACGCACGCCGTTTCGACGAATATCACACCATGAATATTCCCGGCAGCATCAGCGTGCCGGGCGCGGAGCTGGTGCTGCGCGCGCGCCAGCTTGCGCCGAATCCGGCGACGCGGATCATCGTCAATTGCGCGGGGCGCACGCGCAGCATTATCGGTGCGCAGTCGCTGATCAATGCGGGTGTGCCGAACCCGGTCGCGGCGCTGCGCAATGGCACCATCGGCTGGACGCTGGCTGGCCAGGCGCTCGCACACGGCAGTTCGCGCAGGTTCGAGCCGATTGTCGACGATCAGCTACGTCTGGCCGCCGCCGATTCGGCGCGCACGGTGGCGGATCGCGCGAAGGTGGGCCGCACTTCACGCGACGAAGCGCGCCGCTGGGCCGGCGAAGCGGTGCGCACCGTGTATCGCTTCGACGTGCGCACGCCGGAAGAATACGAAGCGGGCCACGTGCCCGGTTTTCGCAGCGCGCCGGGCGGCCAGCTCGTGCAGGAAACCGATATGTTCGCGCCGGTACGTGGCGCGCGCGTGATCCTCGCGGATAACGACGGTGTGCGCGCGAACATGACCGCGTCATGGCTCGCGCAGATGAATATCGAGGTGTATGTCGTCGATGGTTTGATGGCGGCGGACTTCGGCGAGAAGGGCGCGGCGCCCGCGGTTCGCCATGCGCCCACGGCGCCCGACGCCGACGAGATCACACCGGCCGGACTGGTCACGCTGCTGCAATCGCGAGGCACCGCCGTGCTCGATTTCACCAGCAGCGCGAATTACGTGAAGCGGCATATTCCCGGCGCGTGGTTCGTGATTCGCGGCGAACTCGAGAAAGCACTGCACAAGCTGCCGGATGCGCAGCGTTTCGTCGTGACCTGTGGCAGCGGCGAGCTCGCGCGCTTCGCCGCTCCCGACGTCGCGGCATTGACCGGCAAGCCGGTGCAGGTGCTGAGCGGCGGCACGACGGCGTGGATCGAAGCGGGCTTGCCGCTCGAGAGCGGCGAGACGCGCATGGCGTCGGCGCGCATCGATCGTTACCGGCGGCCTTATGAGGGCACCGATAACGCGCGCGAAGCGATGAACGCGTATCTGGAATGGGAGTATGGGCTTGTCGCGCAACTCGGGCGCGACGGTACGCATGGGTTTCGCGTGATCTGAGCGGTTTGCTGCGACGAAACCGTCGAAACAGGCGAAGTGAGCGCGGGCGGCGCGGCTCAGGCCGCGCGCTGCGTGCGCGCTTCCTTGAACTGCCGCTCGACAGCCGCGCCGAAACGTTCGACAGGCTGTTGCAGTTTGCCGAGCACGCGCGGCTGCACGAGCCAGATGTCGATCAGCGGCTTGAAGTCGCTGATCGGAATGATATCGAGCGTGTCTGCGTGGGCGCTCATCTGCAGTAACGGCAGCGGCACGAGACCCAGACCGTTGCCGTCCGCGACGAGCTGCAATTGCAATTCGTTGCCGAGCGTTTCCAGGTTCAGCTTGAGGGCGAGCCCGAGCCCGGTGAGCGCGCGTTGCAGGCCGTCGCGGAAACCGCAGCCGTCCGGGTTCAACACCCAACCGATCGACTGGCATTCCGCCAGCGTATGCGCTCGCTTTTTCAGCAGCCCTTTCTGCGCGACCACCGCCAGTTTGATGCGACCTAGCGAGCGGGCCGACAGCGCGTCGTCGAAGGTCTTGTTGCTGGGCAGCAGGATCGCCGCCGCGTCGAGTTCGCCCTGTTCGACGCGTTGCAGCAGTTGACTGCCCCAACCGGTCGACGCGCGCGCCTGCAAGTCGGGATAGTCCGTCTTCAGAACGCGCATCGCCTCGGTCAGCGCGATATCCGCAATCGTCTGCGCGACGCCGAGACGCAGCGTGCCGACTGGCGGCGTGTCGGTGGCGACGATCTCGCGCAGCACGTCGAGTTCACGCTGGATCACGCGACATTGTTCGTAGACGATGCGTCCCGTGGCCGTCGCCTTCAGCGGACGCGTATTGCGGTCGAGCAGTTCGACGCCGAGCGCTTCCTCGAAATTCTGCAAGCGGCGCGTGATCGCCGGTTGCGTGAGGCCGAGCGAGAGCGCTGCCTGCTGCAGCGATTGACAGCGAATCACGGTGACGTAGGCGTCGATTTCGTCGATCTTCATGATGAGCGGTGAGCGGATAGAGGCGCAAAAGAATGCGCTCGATGATACCCGCGTCGGCGCGTACCCGCATCGGCCGCGTAAGAAAATTTCGCATATTTGCTTAGCAGAATAATGCGTTTGTCTTATACAAAGGCCTGCCTTATCGTCGATGGCAAATCAACTCGTTGCCACGACACACGCGCTGCCCATGACGACTTCCCGTTTTTCTTTCGCAATCCGATCTGTTCTGCGACGCGCGTGGTCGGTAACGCCCGGCGTTGCCGCGCTTGCTGCGTCAGCGTTGCTGTGCGCCGCGCCATCATATGCCGCCGATCTGCCGGTGCTCAAGGTCGGCGATCAAGCCTTGCAAACGCGCGGCATTCTCGAAGCGTCCGGCCAGTTGAAAGACCTGCCGTACAAGATCGAATGGTTCAACTTCCCGGCAGCGCAGCCGCTCGGTGAAGCATTGAATGCGGGTGCGGTCGACGTCGGCGGTCTCGGTGACGCGCCGCTAGTGTTCGCGCTGGCCGCCGGCGCGCGGGTGAGGGCGGTCGCGGCGACGCGCTCGAATCCGCTGGATCTGGCGATCGTGGTCGGCGCACAGTCGCCGCTCAACGACGCGGCGAGTCTGAAGGGCAAGCGCATTGCCACGACGCGCGGCTCGATCGGCCACTACCTCGCGTTGGCCGCATTGAAAAAGGCCAACGTGCCGCTCACCGACGTCACCTTCGTATTCCTCGCGCCCGCCGATGCGAAAGCGGCGCTCGCCTCGGGCAGTGTCGATGCATGGTCGGTGTGGGACCCGTACACGGCGCTCGGTGAAGCGCGCGATCACGACCGCATCATCGCCAACGGCGTCGGTCTGTCGGAAGGGCTGAGCTATCAGGTCGCCACTGAACGCGCGATCACCGACAAACGCGAACAACTCGCCGACTTCCTGCGGCGCGTGGCGATCGGCCAGCGCTGGGCGCTCTCGCATCCCGACGAAGTCGCGGCGATGCAGTCGCGTGTCACGGGCCTGCCGACCGATGTGCTGAAGACCGTCTATCAGCGCGGCCAGGTGCATCCGGTAGCGATCGACGACAGCGTCGTGGCCGCACAGCAACGCACGGCGGACACTTACGAAGCCGCCAACGTGATCCGCGCGCATCTGGACGTGCGCCCGAGCTTCGATCGCAGCTTCCCTTTGCCTTGACGCGGCCAGCCGGAGTCTCCGCATGAATGCCCCGATTGCCGACCGCGCCGTGACACGGCGTCATCCGCCGTTCGAAAGCGATGCATTCGACGCATTGCTGGCGCAACTCACGAATGAGTTCGCCGCGAGCGCCGCGCACCATGACCGCACGGCTGAATTCCCGCATGCGAATCTCTCACGCCTGCACGAGTTCGATCTGCTTTCGCTGACGGTGCCCGCAGCGCTCGGCGGCGCGGGCGCGAGCCTGCCGCAGGCCTTGAAGGTGGTGCGCGCGGTGGCGCGCGGCGAGCCGTCCACGGCGCTGGTGCTGGTGATGCAGTATCTGTTTCATCATCGCTTGCAGGGCAATCCGCATTGGCCGGTCGAACTGCGCGAACGCGTGGCGCGCGATGCGGTGCGTGAGGGCGCGTTGATCAACTCGCTGCGTGTCGAACCCGAACTCGGCACGCCCGCGCGCGGCGGCTTGCCGTCGACGATCGCGAAACGCCGCGCGGACGGCTGGGTGATCGACGGCAGCAAACTGTATTCGACCGGCAGTCCCGGTCTCACCTGGCTCGCGGTGTGGGCGCGCAGCGACGAGACGCCGCCGCGCGTCGGCGTGTGGCTGGTGCACCGCGACACGCCCGGCGTGCGAGTGGGCAACGAATGGAATCATCTCGGCATGCGCGCCACCGGCAGTCACGAACTGGTGTTCGACAACGTGTTCGTGCCGGCCGCGCAGGCAGTGGATGTGCATCCGCCGGGCGCGCCGGGCGCCGGGCTCGATGCGCTCGGCGTGGCGTGGATGAGCGTACTGTTGTCGGCGGTGTACGACGGCGTCGCGCGGGCCGCGCGCGACTGGTTCGCGCAATGGGCCGTGGACCGCGCGCCCGGCAATCTCGGCGCGCCGCTGTCGAGCCTGCCGGCCTTCCAGCAGACGCTCGGCCGCATCGACGCGCTGCTGTTCAGCAATCGCGTGCTGCTCGACGCGAGCGCGCGTGCCGAACACGTGACGCTCGACGAGGCGCCACTCGTCAAATACACGGTGACGAATCAGGCGATCGAGGCCGTGCAACTGGCGATCGAAGCGAGCGGCAACCCCGGTCTTTCGCGCGACAATCCGCTCGAGCGTCACTATCGCGACGTGCTGTGCGCGCGGATTCACACGCCGCAAAACGACTCGGTGCTGCAGGCGGCGGGACGCGTGGGTTTTGCATCGATTTCGCGCGATTGAAATGCCTCGTCGAAAGCCGTTGAAGGCCTCGCCGCTCAACGCAAATCATCTGCCAATTCGGTGTAAACGCGCTCTCGTCTAAACCCGCCAATCCGTTTAGATTAACTGCACTTGGAAGGCTTATCGAGGGACCAGGGCGGCCAATCAAGCAGCGGTTTGCCATTCCGGCGATGGCGCAAGGTCAGCAGCCAAGGTTGCTCACCGCTTCGCCCGGGACCAGACCGCTGCGCGTCGTCCGCGGTGCTTCGTTTTCAGGCGGCCAGTCGGCCGCTTTCACTTTCCGGTTGACCGTATCGACCGACCCGGCGACGCTTTGCACAGCGTCGCCTTTTTGCTTGTGGCGCCGGTTTTTTAACGTGCTTTGCCGTCTGCTTTGCCACGTTGTCTCCCGCCGTCGCAGCCTCTTGCCGCCACCACCGTGTACGACCGCGCACACCGCCGTGCCGCGTCCGCTCGCGGTTTTGCCCGTGCGCGGTTATCCTGTAGCAGACACTACACAACGGGATGCGGGCTTCGCAGCCTGCGTCCGTACAGGAAAAACTCGCTGTGAGCCTCAAACTGCTGACTGTCGCCATGCTGGCCGCGTGCGTCGCGCTGACCGGTTGCGACGACCAATCGAGCGACCGAGCCGTGCAAAAACTCAAGGAATTTTTCAACGCCGTCAAACCGGATGCGTTGTTGCTCAAGGACATGACGCCGGGCGTCACGACCGAAGCGCAGATCCGCGACCAGATGGGCAAGCCGGAAACCGAGCGCACGTTCACCGACGGTTCCAAACGCTTCGAATATCCGCGCGGCCCGCAAGGCCTGAATACGTACATGGTCGACATCGATCGTGACGGCAAATTGCAGGCGATCACCCAGGTGCTGACGGCTGCCAACTTCGCGAAGATCCGCATGGGCATGAGCGAGGACGAAGTGCGCCGACTGCTCGGCAAGCCCGGCCAGGTCGCGGTGTTTCCGCTCAAGCCGGAAACCGTGTGGAGCTGGAAGTGGCGTGAAGGCGGCGTGACCGAAGAAGGCATTTTCAACGTGCATTTCGACCAGTATCAGAAGGTGTACACGACATCGCGCTCGGATGTGATTCGAGGGCGATAGAAGTTAGAAGAGAGAAGCGGGGAAGAAGATGATTCGTCGACGTCGATACAGCCGGATCGGGCTGGTGTTAGGGGGCGGCGCCGCGCGCGGCTGGGCGCATATCGGCGCGATTCGCGCGCTGCACGATGCGGGCATCAAGCCCGATGTGGTCTGCGGCACGTCGATCGGCGCGCTGGTGGGCGCGGTGTACGCGAACGGCGACCTCGACTGGCTCGAGGAGTGGGTCGCGCGGCTCACGTGGCAGACGGTGGTGCGCCTGCTCGATCTGCGTCTCTCGGGTGGGCTGCTCGGCGGGCGCAAGGTGATCCAGCTGTTCGCCGACAAATTCAATGGCCGTTCGATCGCGCAACTGAACATGCCGTTCGCGGCGGTCGCCACCGAACTCGATTCGGGCCGCGAAAGCTGGCTCCAGGACGGCAGCGTGGTGGACGCGGTGCGCGCGTCGATTGCGATTCCGGGCATTTTCACGCCGGTGTGGCACAACGGTGTCTGGCTGGTGGATGGCGGCTTGAGCAACCCGGTGCCTGTTTCGGTGGCGCGCGGCATGCGCGCGGACTGCGTGATCGCCGTCGATCTGAACAACGATATTCTGAACGGCCGCGATTTCGGCGGCGCGGTGGTCGACACACCCGCCATCGATCCGAGCGCGCCGCCGCCGCTCGCACTGCGCCGCAACGGCAAGCCGTGGCCGCGCTGGCTCGCGCCCGCGGAGGGGCGCGCCACGGACGACGTGCGCGTGCCGCCCGCGCCGAGCGCGCGCGTGCCGTCCATGCTGAGTTCGATCGCGCAAAGCATCGACATCATGCAAGTGCGGATTACGCGCAGCCGCCTCGCGGGTGAGCCGGCGGATATCCTGATCCAGCCGCGTTTGGGCGGCATGGGGATTTTCGACTTTCACCGCGCGGCGCCGGCCATCGAGGAAGGGCGCGCAGCGGTGGAACATATGCTGCCCGCGATTCGGGCAAGGTTGGGGATTGACTGACGTCTATCGAAAAAGCGACCCGAAACTTGCTAAATCGCGGCGGCGCTCGCCGCGCATTCCCCGCCTTACAAATCCCAATTCCCCGCAAAACCAAGCCCTGCAAGCCGCACGGCACGTCAAAGCACGCTTTGCTGCGTCGCAACAAAGCGCCGGCGCGCCTTTGAGAAATTAATTTTCGCTTGCGAGACTCCGCGCCATGCTGGACGAGTGGGCAAACACAAGCCGATACCGTCCGAGACATCCTCAAACAACCTGGATGGAGACACGCGTGTTCCTATACGGCTTTGGTCCGGTGTTGCTGGCCGGCACGATCCAGACAATCGAGCTGTCCCTCCTGTCGCTGGCGGCCGCCGTGCTGCTCGGCCTCGCGGGCGCGGCGGCGAAACTCTCGTTCAGCCGCCCGCTGCGGGCAATCGCGACCGGCTATACGACACTGATCCGCTCGGTGCCCGACCTCGTGCTGATGCTGCTGCTGTTCTACAGCATCCAGATCGCGGTCAACAATCTCACCGACGCGCTGAATCTCCCGCAATTCGATATCGATCCGTTCGTGGCCGGCGTGCTGACGCTCGGCTTCATCTACGGCGCGTACTTCACCGAGACCTTTCGCGGCGCCTTTCTGGCGGTGCCGCGCGGCCAGCTCGAAGTGGGTAGCGCGTACGGCATGAGCGGCGCGCGCGTGTTCACACGCATCCTGTTCCCGCAGATGATGCGTTTCGCGCTGCCGGGCATCGGCAACAACTGGCAGGTGCTGGTGAAGGCGACGGCGCTGGTGTCGATCATCGGTCTCGCCGATGTGGTCAAAGCCGCGCAGGACGCCGGTAAAAGCACCTTCAACATGTTCTTCTTCATCCTGGTCGCCGCGCTGATCTATCTGGCGATCACCACCGCCTCGAATCTCGTGCTGATCTGGCTGGAAAAGCGCTATTCGATCGGCGTGCGGCACGCGGAGCTCTAAGACCATGATCGACATCCTCAATCAATTCTGGCGCGCGTTCCTGTACTGGGACGGCCAGCGCATGTCCGGCCTCGCGGTCACGCTGTGGCTGCTGGTGGCGTCGATCGGCATCGGCTTCGTGCTGGCGATTCCGCTGGCGGTGGCGCGCGTGTCGAAGAAGCGCTGGCTCTCCACGCCGGTGCGTCTTTACACTTACGTGTTTCGCGGCACGCCGCTGTACGTGCAGCTGCTGCTGATCTATACCGGCATGTACAGCCTCGAATTCGTGCGCTCGCATCAAGTGCTGGACGCGTTTTTTCGCAGCGGCTTTCACTGCGCGATTCTCGCCTTCGCACTGAACACCTGCGCGTACACCACGGAGATTTTCGCCGGCGCGATCCGTTCGACCTCGCACGGCGAAGTGGAAGCGGCCCGCGCCTACGGCATGAGCTGGTTCACGATGTACCGGCGCATTGTGATACCGTCCGCGCTGCGCCGGGCCTTGCCGTTGTACAGTAACGAAGTGATCCTGATGCTGCACGCCACCACGGTCGCCTTCACGGCCACGGTGCCGGACATCCTGAAGGTGGCGCGCGACGCGAACTCGGCCACTTACCAGTCGTTCGACGCGTTCGGCCTCGCGGCGCTGATTTACCTGGTGGTGTCGTTCGCGCTGGTGGCGTTGTTCCGCCGCGCCGAGCGCCACTGGCTGGGTTACCTGGCGGTGCGCACGCATTGAAGCGCGCCGTGTTTGCAGTGGATGGCGCGTTATCCTCGCGTCGTCACGAAGATTGATCCGTATTTTCAAAGGGAGAGCATCTTGCTCCACACGACTCAAACCGAAGCTTGCAAGCTCGCCGTACAGGACATCCACAAGCGCTACGGCGACAATGAAGTGCTCAAGGGCGTGTCGCTCAATGCGAATAAGGGCGACGTGATCAGCATCATCGGCGCGAGCGGGTCGGGCAAGAGCACCTTCTTGCGCTGCATCAATTTCCTCGAGCGGCCGAACGCCGGGCAGATCGTCGTCGACGGCGAGACGGTGAAGACCAAAACCGACCGTGCCGGCAATCTCGAAGTCGCCGATCACAAGCAGCTGCAGCGCATCCGCACGAAGCTCGCCATGGTGTTCCAGCATTTCAACCTGTGGGCGCACATGAATGTGATCGAGAACATCGTCGAAGCGCCGATTCATGTGCTGGGTCTGAAGCGCAAGGAAGCCGAAGACCGTGCGCGGGAATATCTCGAGAAGGTCGGTCTCGCGCCGCGCCTCGAAAAGCAGTATCCGTCGCATCTGTCGGGCGGTCAGCAGCAGCGTGTGGCGATTGCCCGCGCGCTAGCCATGAACCCCGACGTGATGCTGTTCGACGAGCCGACTTCCGCGCTCGACCCCGAACTGGTCGGCGAAGTGCTGAAGGTCATGCAGAAGCTCGCCGAAGAAGGGCGCACCATGATCGTCGTCACGCACGAAATGGGTTTCGCGCGCAACGTGTCGAACCATGTGATGTTCCTGCATCAAGGCCGCACCGAAGAAGAAGGCTTGCCCGCGGAAGTTCTGACCTCGCCGCGCAGCGAGCGGCTCAAGCAGTTCCTCTCCGGCAGCCTGAAGTAACGCGCGGCTCACGCCGTAGCGTTTGACTCGCTCAGCGATGGCTCGCACGTCCAGCCCGGCTCGCACCACGCAGGTCGCAATCGTCGCCTTGCCGCCCGTGTCGATGTCGGGCGTCGGGCCGATTGTGGACGCGCTCAATCTCGCCAATGAAATCGACGGCCGCGCGCTGTACCGCGTGCAGGTGTGTTCGTGGGACGGCCGCGCGGTGCCGCTCGCGGGCGGCGCGCACTGGCCGGCCGACGCCGCCTTCGGCGATGCGATTTCGTGCGACTGGCTGATCATCGTCAGCGAGCGCTTTCAGCAATTCGCTGATTACCGCCTCTTTCTCGCCAGCCTCTCGCGCGTCGGTCAGCGCACGCCGCTCGTCACCGGCATTCATCACGGCGTATGGTGGCTCGCCATGGCAGGGCAGTTGTCCGGCTATCGCGTGAGCGTCAATTGGGAAACCTATCAGCAGTTCTCCGAGCAGTTCGAGCGCTCCATCGTCACGCAACAGATTTTCGAAATCGACCGCGATCGCGCGACCTGTGCGGGCGGCCAGGCGACCGTCGACTTCATGCTGGCGATGATCGGCCGCGAGCACGGTCCCGAACTCGCGGACCGGATTGCCGATACGCTCGGCGTCGGCGTGCTGCGCGCGGGTGAGGAACGTCAGCGCATTCCGTTCGTGACCGCGCCGGGCGAACGCCATCCGCGCCTGAACGACGCGTTGCTGCTGATGGAAGCGAATATCGAAGACCCGCTTACCACCGACGAGATCGCGGGTCTGGTCGGCGTATCGCGGCGGCAATTGGAGCGCCTCTTTCGCCAGTATCTCGGCTCGATGCCGTCCAAATACTATCTGGGACTGCGGCTTTCGAAAGCGCGCACGCAATTGCAGCGCACCAGCAAGTCGGTGGTGCAGATTAGTCTCGCTTGCGGTTTTTCGTCGGCGGCGCACTTTTCGAATGCGTACCGCGAACGCTTCGGTGTCACACCGCGCGAGGATCGTCGGAACTGGATCGACAAGCAGACCGGCGCGAGCGGCGCCGCGGCCAGCGAGCCGCGGCCGGGCGCGCTGATCGAACCGCCGGATCAGGCGGATTGAAGCTGACTGAGACGCGGACAGAAACGCGGACAGAAACGCGGACAGAAACGCGCTGGCCAGGCGCTAAACCCGTCCCGTTCGCGTGGAACCTCATAGAAAGCGTCGCGTATGCGCAAGACGGATCGCGTGCGGTTTCCTACACTACCTGTATTACCTCTCACCTGTAACGAGGATTTGCCATGAACGACCTGACAGTGACACGCCAGACCTTCGACGAAGTCATGGTGCCGGTGTTTTCGCCCGCCGCCTTCGTGCCGGATCGCGGTCTCGGCTCGCGCGTCTGGGATACGCAAGGCCGCGACTATATCGACTTCGCCGGCGGCATCGCCGTCACCGCTCTGGGTCATGCGCATCCCGAACTGCTGAACGTGCTGCACGAGCAGGGCGGCAAGCTGTGGCACATCGGCAATGGTTACACCAACGAGCCGGTGCTGCGCCTCGCCAAACGCCTCGAAGACCTGACGTTCGCCGACCGCGCGTTCTTCGCCAACTCGGGCGCGGAAGCGAACGAAGCCGCGTTGAAGCTGGCACGCCGCGTCGCGTTCGACCGCCACGGCGCGGACAAATTCGAGATCATCTCGTTCACCCAGTCGTTCCATGGCCGCACGTTCTTCACGGTCAGCGTCGGCGGCCAGCCGAAGTATTCGGAAGGCTTCGGCCCGGTGCCGGCCGGCATCACCCACTTGCCGTACAACGACATCGAAGCCGCGAAGAAAGCCATCGGCGCGCAAACCTGCGCGGTGATCGTCGAGCCGATTCAGGGCGAAGGCGGCGTGATCCCGGCGGATCCGGCGTTCCTGAAGGCGCTGCGCGAAGCCTGCGATCAGCACAGCGCACTGCTGATTTTTGACGAGGTGCAAACGGGTGTGGGCCGCAGCGGCTATTTCTACGCGTACGAGGAAACCGGCGTGACGCCGGACATTCTGACTACCGCCAAGGCGCTCGGCAACGGTTTCCCCATCGGCGCGATGCTGACCACCAACGAACTGGCCGCGCATTTCAAGGTCGGCGTGCATGGCACGACGTACGGCGGCAATCCGCTCGGCGCGGCGATCGCTGAAAAGGTGGTCGAACTGGTCAGCGATCCGAAACTGCTCGAAGGCGTGCGTTCGCGCAGTGAAGCGTTGAAGGGCCACCTCGCCAAGCTGAACGAACGCTTCGGCCTGTTCACGGAAGTGCGCGGCCGGGGTCTTCTGATCGGTGCGGAATTGACCGACGCATTCAAGGGCCGCGCGAAAGACTTCGTCACGGCGGCGGGCCAGCATGGCGTGATCATGCTGATGGCCGGTCCTGACGTGCTGCGCTTCGTGCCGTCGCTGATCATGCCGCTCGACGACATGAACGAAGGCTTCGAGCGACTCGCGAAGGCCATCGAAACGATCGTCGGCGCGAAGGCTGAAGCGGCGTCGCATTGATACACGGCATTGATCACGCGTCACATTCAACAGGAACGATGATGCTCTTCGTACGCCCAGGCCGCCTCGCCGATCTCGACGCGCTCGAACATATGGCGCGCACCGCGCAACCGGTGCTGCATTCCTTGCCGCACGACCGGCGTGCGCTCGAAGCGCGCGTCGCGTTGTCGGAAGACTCGTTTCGCGCGGAAGTCGATTTTCCGGGCGAGGAGTTCTATCTGTTCGTGCTCGAAGATGCGCTGAGCGGCAAGCTGATGGGCACGGCGAGCATCGTCGCCGCGGCCGGTTACTCGGACCCGTTCTACGCGTTTCGCAACGACGCGCTGATTCATGCGTCGCGCGAGCTGCACGTGAACCGCAAGATTCACGCGCTGACCATGTCGCATGAGCTGACCGGCAAGAGCCGCCTCGCGGGCTATTACATCGACCCGTCGCTGCGTGGCGACGCCGCCGCGCATCTGATGTCGCGCGCGCGGATGATGTACATCGCCGCCAATCGCAAGCGCTTCACGCCGGAGGTGTTTTCGCTGCTGCTCGGCGTCACCGACGAGAACGGCGTGTCGCCGTTCTGGGAAGCGGTGGGGCGCAAGTTCTTCGGCCGCAACTTCGCCGACATCGAGATCGAATCGGGCGGCCGCAGCCGCACGTTCATCGCCGAAGTGATGCCGACGTATCCCGTGTATGTGCCGTTGCTGCCCGAGGCGGCGCAGCGCGTGCTCGGCGAGCCGGATTCGAAGGCTTTGCTCGCATACGACATTCATCTCGAGGAAGGCTTCGAGACGGATCGGTATATCGACATATTCGACGCGGGTCCGGTGTTGACCGCGCAAGTGGATCGCAGCGCCTGCGTCACGCGCAATGAAACGCGTGTGGTGCACGAGAACCATGCGGCCGCTGACGGTTTGACGTATCTGATCGCGCATAACGGCGCCGATGGCGAATTCCGCTGCGTGCTCGGCGAATTGCCGGCAGGTAAAGAAGCGGGCGCGTCGTTGCCGCACGCGGCGCGTGCCGCGCTCGGCGTGGAAGAGGGCGACACGGTGCGCTGCGTGCCGCTGCACCAGCCGCATCAGGAAGAACAATCGGGAGAGGCACGATGATCGTCGTTCGCGTTGTGCAACGAGGCGATGTGGACGCGCTTATGCGGCTCGCGCAGGAAACCGGCCCGGGTCTCACCACCTTCAAGCCGGACCGCGAGGCACTCGCGGCACGCGTGGAACGCGCGCGCCGCACGATGGAAGACAAGGCCGAGCCGCATGAAGCCGGCTACTTCTTCGTGATGGAAGACACCGACACGGGCGACGTCGCCGGCGTGTGCGGAATCGAAACCTCGGTCGGCCTGCAGCAGCCGTTCTACAACTATCGCGTGAGCACGGTGGTGCACGCGAGCCAGGACCTCGGCATCTGGACGCGCATGCGCGCGCTGAACATCTCGCACGATCTGACGGGTTATGCCGAAGTGTGCTCGCTGTTCCTCAGCCCGCGTTATCGCACGAGCGGCGTGGGCGGCCTGCTGTCGCGTTCGCGCTTCATGTTTCTCGCGCAGTTTCGCGAGCGCTTTCCGCAGCGTCTGTGCGCGGAATTACGCGGCCATTTCGATGCCGAAGGCACCTCGCCGTTCTGGCGCGCGGTCGGCTCACATTTCTACCAGATCGATTTCAACGCGGCGGACTACCTGAGTTCGCACGGCCGCAAGGCGTTTCTCGCCGAGCTGATGCCGCGGTATCCGGTGTATGTCGAGTTGTTGCCGGAAGAGGCGCAGCAATGCGTCGGCCTCACGCACAACGACACGATTCCGGCGCGCCGCATGCTCGAATCGGAAGGGCTGCGTTACGAGAACCACGTCGATATCTTCGACGCGGGGCCAGTGCTCGAATGCCATATCGCCGACTTGCGCACGGTGCGCGAGAGCGTGGTGGTGCCGGTCGAGATCGGCGCGTCGAGTGCGCCGCAGGACGGACCGAAATCGATGGTGTCGAATACGTCGTTGGGCGATTTTCGCGTCGGCGTCGTGGCGGGCGTGCCGCAGGACGGCGTATTCCGCCTGAGCGCGCTCGAAGCCGCGGCACTCGACCTCAAGGCGGGCGACCTCGTGCGCGTGCTGCCGCAGAAACACAAACAGGGATGATCATGAGCGAGCTTTTCATCGACGGCGAATGGGCCGCCGGCACAGGACCCGCATTCGCGTCGCACAACCCGGGCACGGGCGCGACGGTGTGGGAAGGCAACAGCGCCTCGGCGGACGACGTCGATCGCGCGGTGCGCAGCGCACGCCGCGCGTTCGCCGCGTGGTCGGCGTTGAGCCTCGACGAGCGTTGCGGCGTGGTGCGCCGCTTCGCCGCGCTCGTGACCGAGCGCAAGGAAGCGCTGGCTGAAGCGATCGGCCGCGAAACCGGCAAACCGCTGTGGGAAGCGCGCACCGAAGCGGCGTCGATGGCGGCCAAGGTCGAGATTTCGATTCAGGCCTATAACGAACGCACCGGCGAGAAGCGCTCCGCGATGGCGGACGGCACAGCGGTGCTTCGGCACCGTCCGCATGGTGTGGTGGCCGTGTTCGGGCCGTACAACTTTCCCGGTCATTTGCCGAACGGGCATATCGTGCCGGCGCTGATCGCGGGCAATGCGGTCGTGTTCAAGCCGTCGGAACTCGCGCCCGGTGTGGCCGCGCTCACCGTGCAGATCTGGCGCGATGCCGGTTTGCCGGCAGGCGTGCTGAACCTCGTGCAAGGCGAGAAGGACACCGGCATTGCGCTCGCGAACCATCGGCAGATCGACGGCCTGTTCTTCACGGGTAGTTCGGATACCGGAACATTGCTGCACAAGCAATTCGGCGGGCGGCCGGAGATCGTGCTGGCGCTGGAAATGGGCGGCAACAATCCGCTCGTGATCGGACCGGTGGCCGATGTCGATGCCGCCGTGCATCACACGATCCAGTCGGCGTTTCTGTCGGCCGGTCAACGCTGCACGTGCGCGCGCCGCATTTTCGTGCCGAACGATGCATTCGGCGACCGCTTCATGGAACGCCTCACCGAGGTCACCTCGCGCATCACCGTTGGTGAATACAACGCCGATCCTCAGCCGTTCATGGGTGCTGTTATCTCGGCGCGTGCCGCGTCGCGCCTGGTCGCGGCGCAGGAACGTCTGCTGGCCGATGGCGCCAAGGCGCTGCTGAAGATGGAACAACGCGACCCGAAGCTCGGGTTCGTGACGCCCGCGATTCTGGACGTCACAAGCGTGAAGAACCTGCCGGACGAAGAACACTTCGGGCCTTTGGCGCAAATCATCCGCTACGGCAGCTTCAACGAGGCGCTGGAACAGGCCAACGACACCGAGTTCGGCCTCTCCGCCGGCCTGCTCGCCGACGACGAAGCGCTCTGGACGCACTTCCAGCGCACCATCCGCGCGGGCATCGTCAACTGGAACCGGCCGACCAACGGCGCATCGTCGGGCGCGCCGTTCGGCGGGCCGGGCCGCTCGGGCAATCACCGGCCGAGCGCTTACTATGCCGCCGACTACTGCGCGTTCCCGATGGCGTCCGTCGAAAGCGCGCAACTGCAAATGCCCGCGAGCGTCTCGCCGGGCCTTCAATTCTAAGGATCGACGATGCAAGCCACTGAAGCCAATTTCGACGGCCTGGTCGGCCCGACCCACAACTACGCGGGACTCTCGTTCGGCAACGTCGCGTCGCAGAACAACGAGAAGTCGGTTGCGAATCCGAAGGCGGCCGCGCGGCAAGGCCTGCGCAAGATGAAGCAACTCGCCGATCTCGGCTTTCATCAAGGCGTGTTGCCGCCGCAGGAGCGTCCGTCGATGCGTCTGTTGCGCGAGCTCGGTTTCTCCGGCGACGACGCGACCGTGATCGCGCGCGTGGCCAAGGACGCGCCCGAGTTGCTGGCCGCGGCGAGTTCGGCTTCGGCGATGTGGACCGCGAATGCGGCGACGGTGAGTCCGTCCGCGGATACGCACGACGGCCGCGTGCATTTCACGCCGGCCAATCTGTGCAGCAAGCTGCATCGCGCGATCGAACATGAATCGACGCGCCGCACGCTGCGCGCGATTTTCAACGACGCCGACCGTTTCGCGGTGCACGAGGCACTGCCCGGCACGCCGGCGCTCGGCGACGAAGGCGCGGCGAATCACACGCGCTTTTGCGCGGAATATGCGGCACGTGGCGTCGAATTCTTCGTGTATGGCCGCAGCGAGTATCGTTGCGGGCCGGAGCCTAAGCGCTTCCCGGCGCGTCAAACCTTCGAGGCGAGCCGCGCGGTCGCGCACCGTCACGGCCTCGCCGATGCGGCCACGGTGTACGCGCAGCAGAACCCCGACGTGATCGACGCGGGCGTGTTCCATAACGACGTGATCGCGGTCGGCAATCGCAATACGCTGTTCTGTCATCAATTGGCGTTCGTCGAACAGAACGCGGTGTACGACGAATTGCGCTCGAAGCTCTCCGGTCTGAAGGCGGACTTCAACGTGATCGAAGTGCCCGACGCGCAGGTGAGCGTGGCCGACGCCGTCACCTCGTATCTGTTCAACAGCCAGTTGCTGACGCGCCCGGATGGCCAGCAGGTGCTGGTGGTGCCGCAGGAATGCCGCGAAAACCCGCGCGTGGCTGCTTACCTCGACGAACTGACATCACGCTCGGGCCCGATCGACGACGTGCTGGTGTTCGATCTGCGCGAAAGCATGAAGAACGGTGGCGGGCCGGCGTGCCTGCGCCTGCGTGTCGTGCTCGACGACGCGGAGTGCGCGGCGGTCACGCAAGGCGTGTGGATCAACGACACGTTGTTCGGCCGTCTGGATGCGTGGATCGAAAAACACTATCGCGACCGTCTCGCACCGGCCGATCTGACCGATCCGCAATTGCTCGCCGAATCGCGCACCGCGCTCGACGAACTGACGCAGATTCTCGGTTTGGGTTCGCTGTATGACTTCCAGCGCTGAGCGCGATATGCCGGTTTCGATGCTCGACGATTTCCTCGCCTACACACTGACGGGCACGCGGCCGGCCGCTGGTGAAGCACAAGGTACGTGTGCCGGCGGCGTGCGCTGGTCGTGGCTGGACGACGGCGTGCTGTTGATGGAACCGGCAACGCAGGAAGAGGGCGTGCGCAGCGTGCTCGTCTCTGCAGGCGTGCATGGCGACGAGACCGCGCCGATCGAACTGCTGGGGTTTCTGGTGCGCGATATCGCGCAGGGCACCGCCGCGTTGACTTGCCGCCTGCTGGTGATTCTCGGCAACGTCGACGCAATGCGCGACGCCTGCCGCTATCGCGATGACGATCTGAACCGCCTCTTCAGCGGCCGTCATCTGCAGGTGCCGCAGAGCTACGAGGCGCCGCGTGCCGCCGCGCTGGAGCGGGTCGCGACGCAATTCTTCGCGGCAGCGCCGGATCAACCCGGCGCGCGCTGGCATATCGACATGCACACCGCGATCCGCGCGTCCGCCTTCGAGCAGTTCGCGTTGCTGCCGCACACCGGCAAGCCGTTTTCACGCGCGATGTTCGAGTGGCTCGGCGAGGCGCGTATCAGTGTGGTGCTGTTGCACACCACCAAGGGCAACACGTATTCGCATTTCACCGCGCAGGTATGCGGCGCCGAAGCGTGCACGCTGGAACTCGGCAAGGTGCGTCCGTTCGGCCAGAACGATCTGACGCGTTTCGCCGGTGCCGATCACGCGGTGCGTCATCTGCTGGCCGGCATGCGTGGTGAGGCGCAGGGGAATCTGCCACGGGCGTTCACGGTCATCGATCAGATCACCAAGCAAAGCGATGCGTTCGAATTGCTGGTCGCCGCCGATGTGGCGAATTTCACGCCGTTCGCGAAAGACACCGTGCTCGCGCGCGATGGCGAGTATCGCTATGTCGTGCAGCACGACGAGGAGCGGCTCGTGTTTCCGAACGCGACGGTCAAGCCCGGTTTGCGCGCCGGCTTGATGGTCGTCGAGACGACGCAGGACACGCTGTCGAAACTCGTGTAGGCCACCACGCAAGACCCAAACGTTGCGCGCCTCGGCGCGCAACGTTTTCCCTCAGGCCGCCGCCTAGGCCGCGTTCGCGCGGATCAAGCCTTCGGCCACCATCGCTTCACGCACCTTCGGGCGCGCCGCTACGCGCTCCAGATACGCACCCAGCTTCGGATAAGCACCGAGATCGATCGACAGCATGCGTGCCCAACTCAGCACCGTGAACGCATAGGCATCGGCGACCGAAAACTGTCCCGTCAGATAATCGCGTGTCGCCAGCACACGCTCCAGTTCGCCAAAACGCGTGGCGAGTTTCGCGCGGCATTCGGTCTTCGTCGATTCGGCGGTCTCCTGATGCCAGAGCCAGGGACTGAACGTCTTGTGCAACTCGGTGCTGATATACGTGAGCCAGCCGAGCGCTTCGAGCCGTTGCAGCGAACCCGCGGGCGGCAGCAAGCCCGCCTCGGGCACGAGATCGGCGACGTATTGCAGCAACGCGGCGCCTTCCGTGTGGCGCGAGCCATCGGCGAATTCGAGCAGGGGCACATAGCCGCGCGGCGAGATCGCGTAATAGTCGTCGCCGTTGGCGAGCTTGTGCGTTTGCAGATTAACCTTGACGCCTTCGAAGTCGAGATCCGCTTCGCGCAGTGCAATGTGAACCGCCAGCGAACAGGCGCCCGGTGAATAATAGAGTTTCATGATGGTTTCGCTATGAACGGGAGTGAAGTTGCCGGCAGGTGCCGGTGGCGAGGCTCGTCGGCCGACAAGTCCATGTGGTAAAAGTAGCCCGGATCGGATTCCGAATAAACAGGCGGCTTGCCAAACCATGCGTGCAAAAACGCAATACGAACTGACTTCGGCGGATACGCAGACCATTCTCGCGCTGGTGCGCGCCGGCACGTTGGCGGAAGCCGCGCAGCGTTTGGGTATCGACGCCTCGACGATTTTTCGCTCGGTGCAGCGGATCGAGCGCGGGCTGGGACAGCGTCTGTTCGAGCGCTCGCGCAGCGGTTATCGCGCCACGCCGCTCGGCGCGCAACTGGCGCGACATGCCGAGCGTATCGAAAGCGAACTCGCCGCGGCGCGCTCCACGGTGCAGGCGAGCAGCGACCGCGTGTCCGGCAGTATTCACGTGACGACCACCGATACCGTGCTCTACGGACTCGTGCTGCCCGCGCTGCATGATTTCGCGGCGTTGCATCCGGCGTTGTCGTTCGAACTGACCGCGGCCAACAGTCTCGCTAGCCTCACCAAGCGCGATGCCGATATCGCCGTGCGCGCCACGCGCCGCGCGCCGGATCATCTGGTCGGCAAGCACGTGGGCCCGCTGCGTATCGCGGTGTTCGCCGCCAGGAGCAGCGGCATCCACGCGAGCGATGTGGATGCGCTGGCGCGCTGCGACTGGGCCGCTCCCGACGCCTCGCTCGGCGATCACCCCTCCGTGTTATGGCGCAAGCGTCATTGCCCGATTGTCGAGCCGCGCTACAAGACCAATAGCGTGATGGCCGTGTTCGAACTCGTGGTGCGCGGTTTCGGCGTGGGCATCTTCCCGACTTTTCTCGCGCGCGGCCGCGATGATCTCGTGCAATTGACGCCACCGCTCGACGAAGCCGAGTCGCAAGTCTGGGTGCTCGCGCATCCGGAGTCGCGGCATTTGCCGCATGTGGCTGCCGTCTATACACATCTGTCGCAACAACTCAGTGGCGATTTCGCAGCCGGCGACGGCGCGCGCTGACGTGTTTGTCTTTGCCTGCACGCGACAGCTATTTACACCTTTACGCGTAAGCCCAAAGCGCGTGCCCAGCGACGCGCCACGCGGCGCGCCCGCAGGCGCGGCAAACGAAGCCTGTACAATCGCGGCCTCGCGGCTGTTGCGCTGCACCACACCGGCCGCACGAGTTTGAATCGCAATTTTGGCGCGGCAATCATGCTTGCCCGGATTCGGCTCCGTCTTATTCAATACCGTAGAGGAACACCCGTAATGAAGATGAATTGGCGAAACATGGCTGCGCTCGCGCTGTTCGCGGCGGCAACGGTTACGGCCGGCACCGCATCGGCTGCCGATATCAAGGAAGTGCATTTCGGCGTCGAGGCATCGTATGCGCCTTTCGAATCGAAGTCGCCGTCGGGCGATCTGCAGGGTTTCGACATCGACGTCGGCAATGCCGTGTGCGCGAAGCTGAAGGCCAAATGCGTGTGGGTCGAGAACTCGTTCGACGGTCTGATCCCGGCCTTGCAGGCGCGCAAGTTCAACGCCATCAACTCGGACATGACGATCACGGATCAGCGCCGCCAGGCGATCGACTTCACCGATCCGATCTACACGATCCCGAATCAGATGATCGCGAAGAAGGGCAGCGGTCTCGTGCCGACGCCGGCTTCGCTCAAGGGTAAGCATGTTGGCGTGCTGCAGGGCACGATCCAGGAAACCTACGCGAAGGCGCGCTGGGCGCCGGCCGGCGTCGACGTCGTGCCTTATCAGACGCAGGACCAGATTTACGCCGACCTCGCTTCGGGGCGTCTGGACGCCGCGTTCCAGGACGCGGAAGCCGCATCGAAGGGCTTCCTGAAGAAGCCGCAAGGCGCGGGCTTCGAGTTCGCCGGTCCGGCCGTCAGCGACGAGAAGCTGCTCGGCGCGGGCGTCGGCTTCGGCATCCGCAAGGGCGACAAGGCCTTGAAGGACGCGCTGAACCAGGCGCTCAAGGAACTCAAGGCGGACGGCACGATCGACCGATTCGCGGCGAAGTACTTCGACGTGAAGGTGGTGTTGAAGTAACGCGCTACGCGTCTCACGCGATTCGTTGTATGTGATGCAAACGGCCGCTATTGCGGCCGTTTGCATTTGCGCGGTGGCACGACATTGATGTCGCGAGAAGCCTCGCCACGACGATCAACCGTTCAATCGTTCAACGCACGTTCGCCTCCGGCTGATCGAGATAATCAAATACAACTTCGCCGAGACCGAGCGTCAAATCGGCAATCAGATGACGCGCCTCGACGATCTCCAGCACCGGCAACTCGGCAACCGGCGCGAGCGCATGCGGCGCCAGTTCAAGCGCGGCCGGGCCGGTCCATGCGCCTTTCAGATCGATGTCCTGCAGGTAGTAGCGCACCAGTTCGCAGATGCGCGGGGTGCCGTCCACATGCGGAATCACCTTGAGCAGGAAGTTCGGCGTTTCGAGGCGTTTCTTCTGCTGCGCCAGATCGAGTTGACGATGCTTGTAGCCCATCGTGCCGGTGGCGATGCGCACCGGACCGTAGTCGAGCGTGCCGACGAGCGTGTCGGTATGAACGGCGAGCACCGGGTTCGCGAGCTTCTTCGGAAAGCCCCACAGTTCGCGGCCGCCGGCGATCGGCGGATGGTCGTCCAGATACATGGCCAGCGTGTAGCCGCCCGCCACGCCCTTGTGCGACACCGGAATCACCTGGCCGCTTTCCGTGTAATCGCCGAAGCCCGTCGAGTCCGGCATGCGGATGAACTCGTAATGCACCAGCGGCTCTCCGATTTCGAGCGGCTCGGGCACGACGGCGCGCAGTTTGTCCGGATCGGTGCGGTAGGTGATGATCAGGAATTCGCGGTCGATGAACCGGTACGGGCCCATGGGAAATGCCGGGCTCGTGATCGGCATGGCGAAGGCATTTGACAGCACGCTTTTGACGTCCATGTTTTTCCTTGGTGGTTAAACGCGGTTGGAACGCTTCTGCACTGCACAAGAGTATCGGCGATTTTGCGCCGGATCGCTTTCAGACTCATCTCCAATTATTTCGAGATATTGCTTCACGGACGTGTCCGCGCATGGCGGCCTGAGCTAAAATCGCCAGACGCACCGCGGGCCACGGGCTTCACACCTTGGGCCGTGCTGACGGTGCAGCGAAAATCAAAATACAGCAGTAAGCGCCGGGGCGGCGCTTAGCGGGGGAGTGCAATGACCACCATCGCAATCGAGAATCCGGGCCACACGGGTGCAACGGACGATGCGCAATTGAATGCCAGCTTCGCGCGACAGCCGATTCTGAATCGGGACGGCATGCTGTGCGGCTACGAGATCAAGGTGCGCGCACCGGAATGGACCGCGGACATGCTGGAGGCCGCACGAGCCCCCGCGGACGCGAACAGTGGTGCCGACGCCTCGTCGTGCCGCGCGCCCGATCCGGCGCAACGCGTGGCGCGAGCCATCATTCACGGCCTGCTTCAGGGCAATGTGCGCGGCGCGCTGACCGGGCATCCGGCTTATGTCGACGTCAGCCGCGAGATGCTATTCGACGACGCGATCCTGCGGCTGCCCGCCGAGCGCTTCATGCTCGAACTGGCGCCGGCGATCGAGTTCGACGAAGCGCTGGTGGCGCGCATCGTCAAGTTGCACGGCCGCCGCTATCGCTTCGTGCTCGACGAGGTGACCCAGCCCAACGAAACCTTCGCCAAACTGCTGCCTTACGCGGAAGTCGTCAAGATCGATTTCACGGGCGTGCCGCGCGTGCTGCTGCCGAAACTGGCGAGCGTGCTCAAGTCGGCGGGCAAGCTGCTGGTCGCCTCGGGAATCGACGCGCAAGCCGATTTCGAAACGGCCCATGGACTCGGCTTCGATCGCTTCCAGGGTTACTTCTTCGCGCGCGCACAGACCTCGGCTTCGCGCCGCGTCAGCGCGCCGCGCCATGCGTTGCTGAACCTGCTGCAACTCCTCTCGGGCGATCCGACCGTCGCGCAGCTCGAAGCCGAACTCAAGCTGAATCCGGTGCTGGTGATGCACCTGATGAAGCTCGCCAATTCGAGTGGCCTCGCCGTCGGCCACAAAGTCACGACGCTGCGCGAAGCGATCAACGCGACCGGCACCAACCGCATCGCGCGCTGGACGCAACTGCTGCTCTATGCCGACGGCCGCAAAGTCGCCCTCGAGGACGATCCCTTGCTGCAACTCGCGGCGACCCGCGCGCGTTTCATGGAACTCGCGATCGAGCGCCTGCCCGAAGCCGGCCGCGACGAAGCCGATGCGGCGTTCCTGACCGGCGTGTTTTCATTCGTCGACGCGGTGTTCGGCGGCTCGCTCGAAAGCACCTTGAACGTGCTGACGTTGTCGCGTCCGATCCAGGCAGGCATCCTGCATCGACAGGGTGTGCTGGGGTTGCTGCTGAGCGCGGTCGAAGCGCTCGAACGCGGCGCATGGGATGAGATCGAAACGCTGTGCGCGCGCTTGCAGCCGTTGACGGTGGAAGAGGTCGCGGAACTGGGGCTAGCGGCGGGCGCGTGGGCCGGTGTCGCGGACCGCAGCGCGGAAGGGCTGGAAAGAATCGAAGATTGAGGTCAGCGATTCAGCGGGAGGCCGCGGCATGCCATGCATGGCGGCCTCGGCGAGCCTGACTCGACTTCAACGTGGCGTCGGGCAAATACAGAACAGGTGAGAGTGAAGCGCCGTGATCAACGATCACGCCAGGTCTTCACATCGTCTCCATTTCCCGCATCTGCCCCAAGCCGAAAAAACGGCCTAACTCCTTGGCCAGTTCATTCAACACGCTCATCTCTTTCTGTGAGATGCGCCGTGGTTCCTGACTATGCGACCAGTCGCCGTAGAGCAGCGCCACGGTCGTGTCGCTTTCATCGACGACCGGCAGCAGCACGAAGGCGCGGGCGTCGTCGAATGAGCGGCGGAACCATTCGGGCAGGCGCGCGACCATCTTCGGGTCGCGTGCGTTCTCGATGAAGATGCCCACCGAGTTCGCGATCGCCAGATGAAACACGTCGGGCTCGAAGGCGGTATTGAAGGTTAGCTTGGGTAACGCCGCGTCGATCTTCGGTCCGAGACCGAGGCGCGCCTTGAAGGTGCCGTTGCTGTGCTTGACGAACACCACGGTGCGCGCAAAGCCGAGGCCCGCGAGCAGCGTTTCCGCGGCCATCGCCAGCGCCGGCTGGAGTGGACTGCCGTCGGGCAGGCCGCGCAGATCTTCGACGCCCACCGCGATGCGGGCCTCGGGATTGAGCGCCTCGCGCGCGATCGCATCCGCATTGGCGCGCAACTCGACGATTTCGCGCATCACGCCGTCGCCGCCTTCCTCGCGGGCGAGCGCCACGCTCATTTCGAGCAGCACTTCCGGATCGGTGTTGAGCGCGCCGCTATATTCCTGCGCCAGTTCGGAGATGCGTTGCTCGCGCTCCCAGTCCGGCATGTTCTGCTGGGTGAGCACGTCGGCGACCGCCGTCGAGTAATTGGTGATGGCGCGCAGCCACTGCACCTGGCGCGGCTGCGTGACGTCTTGCGGGTCGAACTCGCCCATGCCGGAGCGGATCATGTCGGGCAGACGCCAGCGCACGGCGGCTTCGGCGCCGATTTCGTCGAAGGTCACGCCGAGCACCAGCACGCAGGCGTCGGCTTCGAGCGTGCCGTCGTCGATATGGCGGCGAATCTGATCCCATTCGGCGTCGAGATAGAACACCACCAGCAGCTTACCGATCTGCCGCATCAGCGTGCAGACCACGGCTTCTTCACCCGCGCGCAGATCGCCGCGTTCGGTCAGCTTGCGCGCGACGCAGCCCGACAGCAGCGTGCGGTTCAGTTCGAGTTTTGCGTCGATGCGGCGCGGCGCGCTGTGATGGAAGTGATCGACGATCTTCAGGCCGACCACGAGATGGCCGACCGCGTCCATGCCGAGCACCATCAGCGCGCGCGACACGGTCGTGATGTTGCCGCCGAACGCCATGTACATGGCCGAGTTGGCGAGCCGCAGCACTTTTTGCGTCAGCGCGAAGTCGGACAACACCACCTGCACGAGGCCGGTGAAGTCGAGGTCGTCATTGTTCATCGCCGCCATGGTGGAGCGCAGCGATTGCGACAGCATGGGGAAATCGCCGCGCTCGCTCATTCGCGTCCAGAGCCGGTCGAGCACCGCCGCCTTTACCATGTGAGTCCCGCCAAAGCCATACATGTTCCAATGAGTGCCACGCCGGCCAGAGGCCGGCTTGTTCCGCTGCATGAGCAGGCACATGAGCCGCTACATGAGTGCTTTGCCTGCATTGCTATGCGCTGTGCAAGTGAAGCGTGCGCGCTTCGAAACGCTGCGCGAGTTCGTCGGAGGGCAGCGCCTTGCAGACGAGCCACCCCTGGATGTGGTCGCATCCCATCTCGGTGAGCAGGGTGCGCTGCGCTTCCGTTTCGACGCCCTCGGCCACCAGTTCGAGATCCAGTGTCTGAGCGAGGCCCACGACAGCGCTAACGATTGCCTGATCGTTCCGGGAGGTTAGCAGATTCTCGACAAAACTCCTGTCGATCTTGAGCTTGGCCAGCGGGAAGCGTTGCAGGTAAGCCAGGCTCGAATAGCCGGTGCCGAAGTCGTCGACCGCAAAGCGGATGCCCATTGCCGTCAGGTCTTCGAGCAGGCCCTTGGCATGCGCCGGGTCGTGCATCAGCAGGCTTTCGGTAATCTCGAACACGAGGCGGCGCGGATCGATGCCGGTCAACTCGATCGCCTCGCGCACGGAGTCCTTGAAGCGCGGATCGCGGAACTGCTGCGGCGACACGTTCACGGCCACGTATTGCAACGCGATGCCTTTCGCGTCCCACTGGATCAACTGCATGCAGGCCACCTTCAACACCCAGTTGCCGAGGAAGTTGATCAGGCCGATCGACTCAGCAAGTGGGATGAACATGGACGGCGGCACCAGTCCGTGCACCGGATGCAACCAGCGGATCAGCGCCTCCACGCCGACCACGCCGTGCGTGCGGCTGCTCGTGATCGGCTGGAAGTGTAGCGAGAACTCGCCGTTGCGCACACCGTCGTAGAGGTCGGCCTCCAGCTTCAGGCGTTCGGCGTCGGCGGGGTTGTCGTCGGGGACGTAGAAGGCGAGCGTGTTGCCGCCGGCCGCCTTGGCCTGCAAGAGGGCGTGGTCGGCCCAGCGCAGCAGGTGGGTGTCGTGGGCTGCGGTGTCGTTGGCGTGGCGCACGTCGGGATAGAGCGCGATGCCGATGCTCGCCGACAGGTGCACCTGCTGGCCGTTGAACACATACGGCTGCTGGATCGCGGTCAAGAGGCGCCGCGCCAGCGTTTCGGCGGCGGCCGCCGCGTCGGTGCGGCTGGCGGCGGGCTTTACGAGGATCGCGAACTCGTCGCTGGCCACGCGCGCCACTGTCTCGCTCGGGCTCGTCATATTCAGTATGCGGCGCGAGGTGTCGCGCAGCATTTCGTCGCCGGCGTCGTAGCCGAGCGCGCGATTCACGCGCTGATAGTCGTCGAGGTCGAGCAGCAGCAGCGCGGCCGGCGTGCCGTGCGCGTCGGCTTGCTGCTGGGCGTCGAGCAGCGCCGGGATCAGCGCCGACTGGTTGGCCAGATTGGTCAGGCGGTCCAGATGCAGCGCCTGGGTCAGGCGTTCCTCGGTGGCGCGCCAGGCCGACACGTCGAAACCGGCGATCGCATAGCCTTCGGTGCCGTCGTGGCTGCTGCGCACCACGCGCAGTTCGACGGTGATCGGGTAAGTGAGCGACTTGATCAGGCCGAGTGTGGCCTTCTCGACGTTGCCCGAGACGGCGGCGCGGGTCAGCAGGGTGTCGAGCCGGGGCACGTCCGCCGGCGCTACCAGGTCGTGCAGCGTGATGGTCTCGAGATACTCGCGGTGATAGCCGATGAAGCGCAGGCTGGCCTCGGACACATAGATGAAGCGCAGTTCGTCGTCGACGTGCGCCAGCAGGTCGACGGCGCCGACCACCTGTTCCAGTTGCGCAGCGCGGCTTGCGGCCGTCTGCGGTTTGCCGTCCACGCGCCGGCCGAACGCACGAAGCCGGTCGATGACCGTGCGCAAGGAGCCCCGGCGGGGCGCGGTGATCCTGTTCGCTTCCATGTTTATCGCTGGCAACCTGTATTCGTCTGCAGGCGGGGCGGCTCACTGCCCGCCGTTTAAGGGCGGTTGAGAGGTATCAGGCCGCCCCATCAGAACGAGATAACGACCCCTGCGGGGAAATCTTTAGCGCCTGCTGTAAAAAACACGTGGTAAGGAAACGCTTGCGCGGCTTGGCGGCGGCCCGGGACCGATTCAGTTAAAGTGCGGCTACTCGATGTCCGTTAATAGGACAAACCTCTGTTGTGCAGTGCCGGCTGAGACGTCGCTGCTGCGTAGCTTACCGAACACTTGCCCCGATGCTCCATGTCTGAACGCCATCAAGCCAAGGCCACTGCCCGGCACATCGAGGTGCTCGACGCAACCGCCGAAGGCGCTGAACCGCTGCCCGCCACGCAATTCGTCTATCTGGGCCGCCAGCCGATCCTCGATCGCGACGGCGCGCTCAATGCTTACGAATTGTTGTTTCGAGCCGGTGCGCATAACTACGCCGAAGTCACCGACGACGCCCAGGCGACGGCGCAGGTGGTGGCGCGCGCGATCGGCGGGATCGGCGTGCCGACGGTGCTGGGCCAGCATCGCGGCTTCGTCAATATCGACCGTGCGCTGCTCTTTAACGACATCGTCCATCTGATGCCGCCCGAGCGGTTCGTGCTCGAAATCCTCGAGACCGTGAAATTCGACGCGCAACTGGTCCGCCGTCTGGGCGAGCTGCGCCGCGCCGGCTTTCAGGTGGCGCTCGACGACGTGAGCGAACTGTCCGACGAGCTGATCCGCGCGCTGCCGCACGCCGACATCGTCAAGATCGACTTTCTGCAGACCGACCGCGCCGTGCTGCCGGACCTGGCGGCGCTGGTGCGCGGGCAGGGCAAGACGCTGATCGCCGAAAAGGTCGAGACGCGCGAGGACTTCGCGCTCGCGCGTGAACTCCGCTTCGATCTGTTTCAAGGCTACTTTTTCGCGCGGCCGCAGGTGCTGGCCGCGCCGCGCAACCGCTCGCCGCGGCCGGGCCTGCTGCGTCTGCTGGCGTTGCTGTCGCGCGATGCCGGCATCGTCGAGCTCGAAGCGGAGCTCAAGCTGAACCCGAGCGTGGTGGTGCAGCTGCTGCGCCTCGTCAATTCGAGCGCATTCGGGCTGGGGCGCAATATCGCGTCGTTGCGCGAGGCGATCATTGCCACTGGCACGCGGCAGATCGCGCGGTGGGCGCAACTGCTGCTCTACGCCGACACCGGTGACCTGCCGTGGCGCGCCGATCCGCTGGTGCAACTGGCGGGGACGCGCTCGCGCTTCATGGAGCTGGCCGCAGCCTGGCTGCGCCCCGCCGACGACGGATTCGCCGATGCCGCGTTCATGACCGGAATTTTTTCCCTGATTCACGTGGTGCTCGGCAGTTCGCCGGGCGCGGCGCTGGAGAAACTCGGCCTCGCGCCGCAGATTCGCGAAGCGATCGTGTCGCGGCGCGGCGAGCTGGGCACCTTGCTGCGCCTCGCCGAGGCAGCCGGCGAGGGCGTCGATGCGGCATCGATCGCGCTGGGCCCCGACGCGCCGGGCGGTTTCGTGGCCTTTACCCCCGAGGTGCTGGCCGAGCTGAATCTGTCGGCCGCGGCCTGGTTCGGCGCGCATACCGAAGCGGCCGCCTGACGGGCGGACTGGCCGATCGCGCGCTTTCCCTGCGTTCGCGGTGGCCGCGTTCACGGCAACGACTTCTGCATCCTTCAGGCTGGTTCTGACGTACCTTGTGAGTACGTGGTCCAATAGCGAAGTTGGCCGGCGTTCTCCTGAACGCATCGGCCTTGGGTTCATTGAACGAACCGCGTGCATCCACGCCTGGAGAAAAGCAGATGAAGAAGAAATTCATATCGGCAGCACTGGTCGCCGCCGTGTCGGTCGGATTCGCCATGCATTCGCTGACGGCCTCGGCGACCCTCAAGCCGGGCGACGTGGCGCCGGCATTCACCGCGCAGGCTTCGCTGGGCGGCAAGACCTACACCTATTCGCTGGCCGACGAACTGAAGAAAGGGCCGGTGGTCGTGTATTTCTATCCGGCGGCCTTCACCAAGGGCTGCACGATCGAGGCCCACGAGTTTGCCGAAGCCGTCGATGAGTACAAGAAATATGGCGCGACGGTGATCGGCGTGTCACACGACAACATCGACACCCTGACGAAGTTTTCGGTGAGCGAGTGCCGCAGCAAATTCCCGGTCGCGGCCGATGCCGATTCGAAGGTGATCGGCGAGTATGACGCGGGCTTGCCGATGCACGCGTCGATGGCCAATCGCGTGTCGTATGTGATCGCGCCGGATGGCAAGATCATCTACGAGTACACGAGCCTGTCGCCGGAGAAGCATGTCGAGAATACGCTGAAGGCGGTGAAGGATTGGGCTGCGACGCATAAGCAGCCTTAATGCTCAAGCTGGGCGCCGCGTGATTTTCGCAATGGTTTCTTGCGGTGCTCTTGCGGTGAGAGGTGGGCGTCGCTCGTGCTAGGCTGAGTTTTTTTGCCTTGTGAGCTTGCGATGCCGATTATCGTTGCGTTGATTGCGCTTATCGCGCTGGGGTATGGCGCGGTGCGGGCGTTTTATGCCTTGCAGGCGGCTTTTGGGCTGGGTGTTGCTATTGGCGTTGCGGTGCTGGCTGCCCTGCTCGTGGTAGCCGCCCTGGCTTATTGGTGGCGTCGTCGGAAAGAAGTCGCAGCGAATGTTCGGGATGGAGACTGGACTCACGAACTCAAGGGGAGTTGGGGGGCGGTGCGGCTCGCTGCCGACAAGCGGCTTTGTGAGATTCGTTTGGGCGAAGAGCAGGGTGCTTATATTTTTGCTGACTTGCTTGGGGCAGAGGTGCAGCGGCCCGGTGCCCAGTGGCAGGTTGTTTTGAAGGTCAAGGATCCTAAGCATCAGGTTTGGGTTTTGCCTATGCGAGATGAGCGGCAGGCTAAACAATGGGCGCGGATTTTGGTGCTTGCTATGGAGCAGAGGCTTTAGGGTTGGGTTTTTTTGGTTGTTTGCTTTGCCGTGTTGGCCATTGGCGGGTTCAACCGGTCGATGCAACACCTAACATTTCCGTCAGTTTTTCGGCGGGGTTCATACATTGCAAGGTCTGATGCGGTCTGCCATTCAGGCGCGCGGCAAGCTTGTTCCCACGGCAGCGAGGCAGCAATGAGAACGCGAACGGTCTTCTGCGACAGTTATCGGTGATGGCAACCGGCGCATGGCTCGCCATTCATACCAGACTCGAAATCAGGCTGCATCCACACTTTGCGCGATGCCCTTGTCGCGCGACGGGAATACCGCGATCCGTGATCCTCCTGTCGCCTTCGATAATGATATTCGGCTGGACTTCAGGATGCAGCAGGCACTCGACGAGGTCACCCTCGCGGGCCACGCGCCGCCTGGCGTAGCGCATGGTTTGGGAGGCCGTGACGACTTCGCCGCCGTGGTCGGTGGTGTCGCCGAGTCGGATAAGGTCAATCATGGGTTTGTAGTTTTGTCAGTTGCGGCAGGAGTGTCTGTGAATTCGACGCTTCGGAGAATGCGTAATGCGTAGGGAAGCATGTCACTTTTGGCGTCAACAAGTCGCTTTACTTGGCCGTATCCGCAGACGGCGTTTGTTTCGTGGAATAAGCAGTAGGAGATATGTCGTACCCGACGAGAGGGCTCTCCGTCCAGATCATCCTGAATTGTATAGAAGCCGTGGCCGTTCCTTGAATCGAGAGAAAATGTCTTTGTTACTTTCTCCAGCTCCAAGATGTCATTTTCTGACGCGTCGCCAAAGTCCGGAATCCATTTTTTTTCGTTTTTATTAAAACGTCCTCCGAAACGGGTTGAAACTTCGTTTTCGTTGTGAAATTTCGCATGGCATGTGATATCGAATCCGAATGATTTTTCTGATCCATTCACTTGTATTTTTGCCGCATACGCAGCAGATTTGAACTCGTTCTCCACTCGCGGTTCAATGATCGAGCCGCGAAAAAAATCTCTAAACGAAAATTTGCATGATTCAATTTGCAAGGGAACAATCGCAGCATTAGCGTTGATATTTTGAGCTTTGCAAGGGGCTAGAGCCATGACCATGCATACGGCAAAAACGGACTTAACCATCATTTATTAGTCTCGTCTCGGCTGATAGCCGTCAGGAAAAACCAGCAGCGCGCCATGCGCATCTGGAAAAAAATGTTCGCTCACTACTGCCAACGCCTGTCCGAACCCTACGCAGCGTGCGACATACCCATTGAACGGATGATTCGGATGTCCAACGGCGGCAGGAAGATTTACGGCCGCCGATGCATCCCGAAAATTTTCACTGTGATAGTAGATCTTTGTTACTGGTGTTGCGTTATTCGCCGGATGATGAGGGTTGGGCGGAGGCGTTGCGGAAACTTCTCTGCGCTCCAACCTGATATCACGGTCAGCATATTGGGCCATACTCATCTTAGACCAGTAGAAACCGGCGCTGTCCGCAGGAGATATCGGATCACGGCTAAAGGCTCCGTTATCTCCGACGTCATCTCGCCAGCGAGTTACGATTGGGGTTGGCCCGTTTACGCCGTCCGCGTTGTACTGTTGTGCTTGCGGGCGATGCGCGTCAGCCATTGCATGTGCATGCAAGACCGTGTTACGGGTCTCTTGGGATATCTGATTTCTACGCCCTTTGAAGTCCCAATAATCGAAGTAATTATTGGGGTGTGTAAGCTGAAGAAATCCCCTTCCATCCCATGGGTAGTACCACATATTATGGTTGTCCTCGTGCAGAGAACTCAGCCAAGTTGTTTCCTGCAAAGAATTTCCAAAGAGAACAGCAATTCTCTGTGGAGAATTGATCTTATATTTCCGAAGTGTCTTGTTCAGCGGAACCCGGTGAATTGCCATAACATCTTGCCTGGCCCCGGACATTGCCACATTCTCGTAATAGACAGCGTGATGAGGACCTTCGCGCAAAACCTGTTGTGGGAGCAATTGTCTGAATTCACTTGCACTGAACCATCCGCAAGTTCTGAAATGCCGGATAAACGCCGTCGGTGGAAGATGCCAAACCTCATTGGCATGGGGCAGATCGGGATCGCTAATGTCCTCCCAGAAAGCCAGATCGCGCGCATGGTCCATCAGCTTGCCGAAATCGGCTTCCGACAACGGACTGGACAATGCCTCATGCGGACTCTTGAGCCAGTTATAGCGTGCCTCCAGGCCGCTTCGGCTCCACTCGGAAGGGAACTTGCACACTGCGCGCGCGAGACGCTGCCGGATCGCATCGACGCCCAATGTCCCCACGGCGTCAGCATGGCTCACATGTCCGGAATGATTGACGTCCAGCCAGTGCTTTACCGTTGGTGAATCGCACAGGCTGTCGGGCGTCGGATCGTCATTGACGAAACTCCAGCCGGCCCATTCGGGGAAATCGGCATCGCTATACACGCGCACTCCGGCCTTCGACAGGTTGATCCACCCGTCGCCGTCCGGCGTCCTTACCTTGCGCCAGTGATTGAAGCGCGCACCGCTGTCGAGCTGGTCATTGATGCAGCGCCCGAAGCGGATCATTTCGAAGATGGCACTCGGTGAAGGCACCGCCATCCCAGCGGTGATACTCGCCAGGCTGCTGTCCGTATAGCGCCGACTGAGGGCGGTTGCCCGCGAGAACAGGTTGTATTCTGCCTCGCTTTCCGCAGGCATTGCGCCGCTAACGGACCAGCTCAAATCCATATTCTGCTGGTAGGTCGTCAGCGTGCAGTCCTTCTCGTAACGCATGCGGATAGCAAGATCGCGACTGGTTCCGGCCGGAACGAGAGGCGCCTGGGGATACAGCGTCGCAATAGCCGGAAAGCTATCGTCCTCACGATACGGGTGAGGCTCATTCGCAAAGAGCTTTGTGCCGCGAGGGACGAAGAACCACATGTCGCCGTAGACCGCGTCCGTGCGCGCGGGACTGTTGCCCAGCGATCCAGGGGCGCGCCCGATCATCTTCCTCAGATTTGCCTCGTCACAGACGATTTCGAAATGGATCTGTGGAAACTGCCCGTAAATCTGGCCGGGGGTGCCGATAAGGTCCTTGCGGTATATTTTCTTGCCCACCGCAAGGGACGAAAGCACCTGCTGCATGTGCATGTATACCGAGTAGTAGGTAATCTTCGCGTGATCGCCTTCGCCGATTTCCGTGTCGTGCCGGATGACGACACAGCCATCATCCGTAAAGGTCGATCATAAAGTTGATCCTTGCTTAAATATCGAATGCACGATACTTTGCGACTAGCGGCCGACTAGCGGCCGACTAGCGGCCGACGGGCGGGAGAGGGTTTTTCAGATCGACTGACCGTATCCATCCGGTAATAACAGGATCGCGGGACGACGAAACGGTATTGGGGTTCGCAAACCGGACATAGGTATAGTCCCCGTGCTTCGAAATTATTAGCGCAATATCTCCTCTCAACAGAAATCGATTCTCTTTTCCTGCACCTGGCTTGCGATAGAAAAAGGTTTTTTTATTCGCAATTCCAATCCCGATAACGTCAATTTGCTTCTCGACTGAGAATTGCGTCACAGCGGGATCGTCGGGAGCTTTCCCGAAATCGGCTCCGATGCCGTTGCATGCACCCTGAGGCTTTTTCGTTCTAATAACCCATTTTCCAGACCTAATAAATAAATCTCCCGATACATCGAACAGCTTGTCCCTGTCCTTGTAAGCGAAAGAGGTTCGCTGAAAGTCGAAGCTATATGTTTCAATGTCTATTTGGTTAGAAAATCCTTCATTTATTTTTTTGATTTTACCAATTCCTGAAAAAAGAAATGAACACGAAAATCTTTCATCCCGAGAGTCAAAGTATCCATAGATACTATTTCCAGAGTGCATTGCCACCAAGAAAGGGTTGTCGAAAATAAATGCCTCGGCAGATATAGCCGAACTGCAAGCAAGTGCAGCCAATGCCACCGAGCACAGGCGTCCAAATTTACTTATATTTGTCATAATTTTTCTTCATGGTTGCAGCGTAGGACGGGGGGCAGTCCGCGCCATTATAGGCTTGCGCGAAACTTTGCCAATTCTTGTGTTTGAGCGCGTCTAGAGCTATTGGGCTGACATATGAAACATAAGCAAAGAATAAATCCAACTGTTCGTTGATGCCAGTCATTACGCTATTTGCGAGAGCTTCCGGCGAAGAGTACCCGCACTCCTTGTAGAAGTATCCCATTACCTGAAATGCCCCCCACGAACATGCCATTAATGCGGCGTCGGAATTGAGATTCGCGGCTCTTATCATGCGCTCGTACTGATACATAACGTCTCTGTCGCTATGTGTCCAAGTCCCATCGTCTAAGGGCTCGCCGACGCTGTAGCCTCCTGATTTGGGCCAGGACAAATCAGGCACTTTTGGGAAAGGATTTTTTTGCTTCTGCCAAACGCCACTCGCCCTTTTATTCTCAGGCAATGACGCTCTTAAAAAGTAATGACGCTCGAATCGAATTTTTGGCAACCCATTATCGCAAAATCCTGATCCCGACGATTCAGTCTCGGCGACAGCCCTAACAGCAGCAACTTCACAATTTATTTTCCTCGCAATCTCGGCGTACTTCGCATCAGAAATATCCAAGGTCTTTGGGAAGTTTAACCTGGATGTAAGCAGATTTATGGCAATGGTGTGCGGCATTCCTGTATCGACTACGCGATAATGATGCTCAATCGTGATTGAGGTTTTGGGTCTCTCGGTCGCGGGATCGGTCTGTACTTCCTTTTTTTTCGTCGGAAAGTCCTTTTTCACCTTTCCCTGCTCCGTGACCTTTTGAGCGGACCCTATGTAAGGGCCGAACTCGTTAACCAGTCGATGCATCGTCATGATTTCGCCGTCTTTCATTACCGGAATCGCCAGGTCCTGTTCGAATGCATCCTTGGGCGTAAGTTGCGTTACTGCCTCCAGGTGATATTCGGGACTAGTGATCGCGTAGGCCACTATGTCCTTCGTCGGCGTTACCGTGGCCTTGAGTACATATTGCCCGTGTCGGTTCCTGACCAGCACATCAAGCGGCTGGTCGCGCGCGGCGTTATGGATCGTTATCGCGTATCCGTCCCTGTCCGTCACTGCGTCGGTACTGTTGTTCACTGTAGCCACGGGTGCAGGGGTATCTGACTCAGGCGCGAACGGGACCGCCGGCTCGTCTGTTTCGGGTCCGATTGTCCAGGCTGCAGCCGGCGGTGCGCCGGTTCCGGCTGCAACCCGAACGGCCAGTCCCTCGATAGGGTGATTCAGTGCATCCCGGAAAACAATAGTCACTTCGACAAACGGACTTGGCGGAGCTTTCGGATGCGTAGGCGCATTCCCTTTATGATGCGGTTTATTCACAGATTCCGTCCAGCGCGTTCAACGTTATCGCCCGATAGTTACGCTTCGTCCTGGTCGTCCAGTTCGATGCCGTCATAACCCTGCTCGGCAACCCCCCAATCACCCGCGCCAATCTCGCATTTGACTCTTGTGGGCTTGGACGTCTGGACGGCTACCGTAGCGCCTTCCTTCAACATGCCCTGCTGCTGGATCGTGCCGTCTGACAGGTAGATGCGATAAGGCTGGCTCTCCAGCGACGAGCCGATGCAGGTGGCCGGAACGAGCGTGCTGATATCAAAGACCTGCTTATATTGATGATCAGCGGCTTGTGGCAAGGCGCTGAGCGGAAGGGGCGGCAATGGCATCCTCATCGTTGCAGGCCCGGGCACATCCCACGACGCGGCTTTCTCAAGAATCTGGCCAGGCGTGCCATTCTCGATACCATCCGCCGCAATCCGTATGTACGAGCCGCCAGCGCCGATCAACACTTCCTTCGCGGCGGTAATGACCACCCGGCCATCCGTGCTGGTGATCGTCACGTCTTTTAATGCAGTGAGCGCTATCTGGTCGCTTTGCGCCTGAATCTCCACCTTGCCCTTTGCCGCGATCAGCCTCATGCCGAGCTGATACGCGAACAGCGAAACGGCACCGCGCACGGCAGCGAACAACGAACGGCCCGATGCAATGCTCACGTCGCGCCCGGTCGTGACCGCAAGGTCATACCTGCTTGCCATATGGGTGCTCTGCGTCGCCGTCATACCGATCCCCGCCGCGCTCGCGAGCACCATGTCGGGCCGCGCCAGTTCCGGGAATGGATTGCCGTCCGTTATCGCGTCGCCACGGATGGCGTCGTTCTGCGCCTTGATGTTGCCAATGGCGTCGCGCTGGTCAGCGCCGTCCTGCTGGGCGTTGTGCTGCCGTGCGACGTCCGCCATATCCTCATGCAGTTCGCGCGCCTGCGTGAGCCGTTGCACCGTCTCGCCCATGTCCTTGACGGGGGCCGTTGCGCCCGCGCGCGTTTCGGTGCTGATGAGCATGCCCTGGCCGGCA